>CACWIL010000053.1 GCA_902760905.1 uncultured bacterium | reverse complement strand
ACAGCTGCTCTCGTTTTTTGAGCTCTCATGTTTACAAAATCATGTTTTGCATAATCTTTTAAGTCTTTAATAGCTTGGTCGTATTCCTTACCTTTACCTTTAAATTCTTTTTTTACAGCTTTGTAAGCATCTTTTGTAGTTGTTCCGTTTGAAGTATTTTTAGCTTCATCGTATTCCATAACTTCTAAAAATCTTGCTTTAACTTCTTCAAAAGGTGTTTTGAAAGTTTTCTTTGCTGCTTCTCCAACAGCTGCATTTGCTTTGTCAACAACAGCTGCTTGTTCTGCAACCGGAGCAGCTTTTGTTTGCTCTGCAGGTGTTGATACAGTCAAACCAAACATTGCTTTAACTTCATCAGATTCTTTTGCAAGTTTTTTCTGATTACTCTTTTTTTCTAAATCCCCGCTTAATACTTGTGCTAATTTTGCGCCTTCTGTTTTGTTTAGTTTTCCATCACCATCGCCAAAATATCTATCAACCAGCTTAGCTTCATTCCTGATAAATTTTGCTTTAATGTCGGAAATTTTAACATTCATTTCATCACTCATAATATTCTCCTTTTCCTCGTAAATCCATTCTTACTTTTATAAAGTTTTTTGGGAAAAAAGAATTGCCTTTTTTGTAAACATTTGTTAACAAAAGTTAACATTTGAACTTTTGTTTTAGCCGGGGAAATGTCTTTTTCAATACTTCTACGAGGAATTTTATACTATCTATTTATATTATAAACCATGTTTTAAACTTCTCAATATCTAAGGCAATATAAATGTGTATTTTTGTTATATTTGTTTATAATTTGATATCTTTAGAAAGATTCATCATAACATGAATTGCTCTTTTAGAAAGCAACTCTGTCTTTAACTTTTTATTTTTGCGTTCTTTTTTTGGTATATCAATCGGCGAAACGATAGCCCAGTTTGAGTTTATAGGCTGCGGCGGTAAATATCTGAGAGAACCGTCACGTTTGCTTATATGTTCAAGATGCGCTTTATCGGTAATATAATGTGCCAAAGCTCCGAGCATGGTTTCTTTTGGCGGAATAAATAACTCTATCCCTTCAAGTTCTCTTGCCATGTTTATTCCTGCAAGAAGTCCGCCTGCTATAGATTCTGTGTAACCTTCCGTTCCTGTAATTTGTCCTGCAAAAAACAAACCTTTTCTTTCACGGGTTTCAAAAGTCGGTTCAAGAACCTGAGATGCGTTTATAAATGTGTTTCTGTGCATAACTCCGTATCTTACTATATTTGCATTTTCCAACCCGGGAATAGAATGTACGAGTTCTTTTTGCGCCCCCCATTTTAGATTAGTCTGAAATCCGACAAGATTAAACAGTGTTTTTGCAGAGTTATCCTGTCTTAACTGTACAACTGCGTAGTTTTCTGTTCCGGTTCTTTTATCAATAAGTCCGACAGGCTTCATAGGTCCAAAACGCAGTGTATCAATGCCCCTTGAGGCTAATACTTCTACCGGAAGGCAAGACTCAAAAAACTTAGCTTCTTTATCCGCACCATGCTGTTCTATCCTTGGCGCATTAATCAGTATATTATAAAAATGTTCGTACTCTTCTTTATTCATAGGACAATTTATATAAGAAGCTTCTCCCTTATCATATCTTGAAGCCCAAAAAGCTTTGTCAAAATTTATTGAATCTACTTCAACAATCGGTGCAATAGCATCAAAAAAGTGAAGATGCTCTGTTTTTGTAAATTTTTGAATACTTTTTGCCAGCTCATCACTCGTCAAAGCTATTAGAACAAACAAATTCTGCACAATCTTCTCCGACATGAGCACCCGTTGTTCTTACGGGCCGCATCTCGTATAGTTTGACTTTTATTCCTCTTTTTGCAAGCTGCAAGGCAGCTTCACTGCCTGCAAGCCCTGCACCGATTATGCTAACATAATTTTCCACTTTCAATTTTCAACTTTCCATTTTATCAATATCTTCCGACCTGATTTCTTCCGTGTTCTTTTGCGTAGTACAAGCCTTTATCTGCCCATTCAATTAAATCCTGCGGAGTCTGAGCATTTTCAGGGAAAGTTGCAACACCAAGACTTATTGTAACAGGAGCTGTATCTACGGGAGTCAGGTGGAACGGTTTTTCCGATACTGCAGCACATATTCTGTTTGCAAGCATCAATGCTTCTTCTGCCTTGGTATTCGGCAGAATAATGCTCATTTCTTCTCCGCCGTATCTGCATACAAAATCGGTTGTTCTTGAGTTTTTCTTTAAAGTTTGCGCAACCTGTCTTAAAACGGCATCACCTGCCTGATGACCGTATGTATCATTAAACTTTTTAAAGAAGTCAATATCACAGATTATGAGTGATACCGGCTGATTATAACGTCTTGAAATCTCTATTTGCTGTTTTAAAGTATCCTGAAAATATCTGTGATTATACAGCTCGGTTAAACCATCAATTGTTGCGAGTTTATACTGATATTCAAAATCTCTTGATTTCATAAGGTATTTGGCAAGAAGAGAAAGAGTAAATGCCAAAACTATTGCTATAACAGGAATAACAACCGGTATCCATAAATTGTATAAGTCCATTGTATAATATGCAATAAACAAATATGCGATTGTAAATAATACGGTAGATAATACAGCAAAAAGTGTTGAGGTTGAAAACATTGCAATACCGCCTACAATTGCAATAACAATTGCAATAATTAAAGTATTAACAATTTTGTCTGTCTTTTTAATAAAATTATTATCAAGCAAATTATTTATAAATGTGGCATGCACTTCTACGCCCGGATAGACTTCTGCCTGAATCGGAACACTCTTAGTATCATGAAGGCTCATAGCTGTTGTTCCCACAATAATAATTTTGTCTTTAAAATTAAACTTATTGATATTTTTGCCTTCCATCTCATTTAATACTTTATAAAAAGGAACAGAAGTATGTGTACCGCTTTGTCCATACCAGTTTAAGTATGCTTCACCATATTTGTTCAGAGGAATCTTTGTATCAGCAACATGAATATTTCTTCCTGAGTCAATTATAAAGCTGTTATTATTATTCATTCTGAGATAATCACTGCCTGCTTTGAAGCTGAGATACGGATAATATTTATCCTTATATACCAAAATTGGTGCTATTGCTCTGATTATTCCGTCATTGCTCCGTTTTACATTCGTTAACCCGACATTAACTTTTCCGTTAAGAAGTTCTGATAATATCATTCTGCAATTTGAGAAATTATATTTTTTCTTAAAATCAACAGAAGATTTGTTATCAATACTGAGCGAAATACGTTCGGGTAAACTTTCAGGCTTTCTTACATCAAATTCCTGATTGTCAAAGTTAAGCCCTGTATATATATTATTATATTTGTTCATTGTTTCTACAAAGTATTTATCAGCATCTTTTTGAGTTCTCATTGATTTAATAAACATTAAATCAAATATAATGGCTTGCGGCTTTTGTACTTCAATATAATTAATCACATCAGCATATATATTTCTCGGAATAGGCCATTCACCATATTTATCCCAAAGAGATTCAACACTGGCATCATCTATTGCCAAAAGAACTATATCTTTATTTGGCATCGGTCTTTTATGCATAACACGAATTGTTTGTCTGTAATCAAAAGACCTGTTCTCTGCAACTTCAAAGAATGAACTGAAAACATTTCTCAAAGTATGATTATTCTGCAATAATACAAAACCTATAAGCATCGTTGCCAATATCAGTAAAATATAAGTTCCAAAGATAAACCATTTTGTTTTAGTCAAATTTTTCATAATCTCTCCATATAAACATGTCGGCTTTGCAAAGCCGACCTACAAATTAATCAATAAATATATGATTCTGCATTATGTAGGCTGGGTTTACAACCCACCAATAACTTCTTAAATCTTATTATAGTTAATTTCAATATGTTTTGCAATTTCTTCCGAATTGTCAAAACTTTTGCTCAACAGTTCATTGTTGCTTTTTAACAACTCTGTTGTTAAAAAAAGCTCAAGGGGGTTAACCAGATATTTTAGTAAACATTCTTCATGTAGATTCATACCAGCTATATCGGTTAACATTGACATTTCTTTAATTATTATTAAATAAGGTAATACAAATAGATGATTTTTCCGGCAAATAATAAAGCATTTACCTAAAAATCCGATAAGAATAATAAATAATAATAAATAAGAGGTAACTTTATGATTAACGGTTTTACACCAAATTATGACTTAGAAGCAAGGATTCAGCACACAAAACTCGACAGCTGGGGGAACATTCCTTCTGCAAGAATGAACAGAGTAGAAGAACCATCAACAACTGATTTTAAAAGTGTTATGTCAGGACTTGTAGAAGGTATGAATAATTCAATGAATGCGCCTGACAATATGCTGAAAGATGTTATGATGGGCTCTGAAAACGTTGATATCCATGATGTAATGGTAGCAATGTCCAAAGCAGAGATTTCGGTTAATATCGCAACAACTGCAGTAGGAAAAGTCATTCAGGCGTATGATAAAATAATGCAAATACAGATTTAGACTTCTCATAAAGCAGATAAAAGTGTATAATAAAGTAGGGCAGGATTATGGATTTTAAAAAATTACTGGAAAATAAAATTCTTTTAGCGTCAATTGCAGGTGCAATTGTACTCCTTCTCGTCATTTTCATAATTTGCGGGACAATAGCAGCATCAAACAAAGCAGACAAAGAAGGTGTTGATGTAAGTAAAGAGCCATTAAAAGAAGATGTTGATTTATTAACAACTGATAATATGGGAAAAGCGCTGGAGATACAAGCACTTTTGGCAAAAAATAATATCGTTGCATCACGTATCGTTGATGGTACAAAATCCGTTTTAAGACTTAAAAAAGGTGACTGTACTCCCGGAATGAGAAAATGTACAACAGAGCAACGCGACCGTGCAATTATGGTTATTGTTGAAAGCGGTCTGTATGACCAGAATGTAGGTCTTGAAATTTTTGACAAAGGTGATTTTACTTCAACAAAAGAAGATAAAAAAATAAGACTCGTCAGAGCTATGAACGGTGAACTTGCTCGTCTTATAAAAAGAATTGACGGTATAGAAGATGCTTCCGTATTCATATCAATTCCTGAACAGTCAATGTTCTCTCAGAACCAAAAACCTGTAACTGCAACTGTACAACTTACGGTAGCAGTCGGTCAGACTTTGAACATGGGAACAATAAAAGCGGTTTCTAACTTGCTTCTTGGCAGTGTATCCGGTTTAACGTCTGCTAATATATCAATAACAGATACTAACGGACATGTTTATAACAGTATGGTTGATGCTCAGTCAGAGATGATAGAAAGAGTTCAGCAAAACGACAAATACATGCAGGAAAAAGTTCAGGCACAGTTAAATCGTTTAATCGGAAGCGGAAAATATGTTGCAACTGTTTCAACATTCTTAAAACAAGCTCCTGTTGAAAGATTTACAATATCATATGATCCTGAAAGCAAAACTGCAGTTAACGAACAAGTCTTCTCAGAAGGTTTGGGAGATCATACAACTGACAATAACAAAAATGTTAATGCAGTAAGCGTATACTTACCAAACGGTTTGCCGGCAGGAAGTTCTGATTCTTCACAAAACAGAAGCTATCAGCGTTCTGCAAGAGAGGTTCAATATGGTGTTACAAAAGTTCAGACTAATGAATACATGTCACCAGGCACCATTGAAGAAATATCAATTGCAGTTACTCTTGAAAAAGATGCTCTTCCTGTTGAGCTTACATTAGAAGAGTTAAAAGATTTGGTAGCTCACGCTGCAAGTCCGAAAGCAAAGGCAGAAAATGTTACAATAGCATTTGCCGACAGTCTTGATCCGTTTATGGCTGGTGATAAAAATGTTAAAGCTCCTATCAAGGCTTCTCACGGTAATCCTTGGTGGCTTGCAATTGTTCTTCTGTTCTTTGGCTTACTGTTTGGTCATAATGTATTAACCAATAAAATCAAAGCTGCTAAAGAAGCTCAAGAAGAAGAACTGATAAAACTAAGAGAACAAAACGAATCTCAGGAAAAACAAATAAAAGATTTAAGCGTTAATGCTGCAAATCTGATTAAAAACCAAAGCCAGTTACAGCAAGGGCTTCTGGAACAACAAAACAGACCGGCTGCAATACCTGTTTCGGCAGCAGAAATCAGAGAAGCATTAAGAGAACTAAAAAGAGAAATCGACGGAACCGAAGAACAGGATGCGGGTGAAAGAATCCGCAGCTGGATTGAAGGTTAAGATAATATAAATTATAATTAAAAAGAAAGGATAACAAAGTGAACAAATGAATATATAAGCATACAAACAAGTAAAGCACTCATACAATTATTCATTTATTCACTTCAAAATAAAAAATGGCTATAGAAGGCTTTGATTATAAAGGATTTGCACAATCAATGGCAGAACAAGCAAAAGAGCTTGTTCCTAAAGATTTGCAGCCGGAAGATCAGGAATATATAGTAAACACCCTCGGCAATTTCACTTTAATGGCCGGGGAAGCTGTTTATAACGATGAAAGCCTTAATATCAATACAGAACAAGCAGTTTTTATAACACAAATAATAGCAGAATGGTCTTTCCATAAATCAATAGACCTTATCCATTCAGGAATTGACAGAAATTATTGGGATTCAATAATGCAAAAAATTGCATTTACCATTTTTGAAGTTGCTAAGCAGGGTGTTATAAAAAATGTCCCGCAAGAACAGTTATTACAGGCTGTAGAAATGCATGTAGTAAAGGTTTATAAAAAATGTATTGAAGACCTGGAAAAACGTGGAGTAATAAACGAAGAAACCAGAGAACTTGCAGAAAATCAGTCTAACATTGACGAGATGGCAAAACAGGCTGCTGAAGAAAAGGTTAAACAAAAAGAAGCTCATTTAGAAGAGGCTGATCAAAAGCGGCTTGAAGCACAAAAACGAAGAGAAGAAGTCAGAAAACAACGCAGAATTGAAAAAGAACTTGATGCTTCTGCTGGTAAGATTACAATACGTCAGATGAAACTTATGTCATTAGCTCTGATTATGCGGATTCTAACACCTGAAAAAGCACAGGCGATAATGAAAAATTTTGACGAGGGTGATAACAGACTTATTATTAATTATATGGGAATGGCTAACCTCGAATCACAGATTGATGGCGATATATTATTAAATTGTTTGAAGGAAATGAAAGAGTTTCTTCCGGCAAAAAGAAAGCTTACTCAAGAAAACGTAATGAGCGATTTACTGAGATTATATCGTTCAAATCCACGAGAACGAATTGAAAAAATTATTAAAAATGAGCGCCCGTTAGTCAAGAGATTTATTTCCCAGGCTTATGACGGGGAATATTCAGGTTTACCGTTAAAAGTTGCCGATATTGTTGCGCAATTTGTGGAGGATAGTATATAATATTTATAAATCATGATAATCAAGAAAAGTAAAATTAAGCAGTGGGAGGAACATAAATCAGAACGACAGGAGGTTAAAAAACCTGTTGAATCTTTTGCTGAAAAAATTGATGAAAATATTGACAATACATTTCCTGAAATGAAATACCAGGAGGATATTACCCATATTGAACCTGTATTGCCTCCTGAACCGGAAATTGACTTATTTGATATAGAAAATATTGATTTTAATCAGCGTCAGGAACGCCGCAGAGGAACAAGAAGAAGAGGGTACAGACGTATCGATGACAGAAACCTGGTATCAAGAGCGCAGGAAGAAGCTGAAAACATCAAAAAATCCGCATTTGATGAAGGATACAGAAAAGGTCTTGAGCAGGCAAATGCTGATATTGAAAACTTTAAAAATAATTTTTCAAAGTTCATGAATGCAACAAAAGATGTATATGAATATATAGCACCTGACATTTTGGAAATAAGTATAGATATAGCTAAAAAAATTATAAAAAAAGAGGTTGAGTCAGATCCTCAGGTTTTGATTAATACGATTATGGAAGTTTTAAAAACCGTATCAAAGAACGAACCTAAAATCAGCATCAGAGTTCGTCCGCAAAATGCTCAATTTATAAAAGACACTTTGCCTAGTGTTACGTACCAGTACGGAATAGAGGCAAATATTAATGTTATAGCAGACCCTTCTGTTGAAGAAGGCGGATGTGTTTTCCAGACCAATAACGGTATTGTTGATGCTTCAATTGACACTCAGCTGGAAATCATTAAAAGGGCATTAGAGGGAATGTAATAATGGCAGCAGAAGGACAACAAAAAACACCGATTCCTGAAATAGCCTTGGCATTGTTTGTAATGACCTTGGTATTAATTCTCATTATGGAGATGCCAAATTGGGTTATTAACTTTTCAATATCCTTAAATATTACCCTGGGTATTGTTCTATTAATGATATCACTATATGTCCAAAAACCGCTTGAATTGGCTGCTTTTCCTTCAATCATTCTTATTGGTACAATGTTCAGACTTGTACTTTCAATCGCTTCTACAAGATTGATTTTAGCAAAAGGAGATGCTGGAGAAGTTGTACACGCATTCGGAACATTTGTTACCGGCGGAAATATGGTCGTAGGCGCTGTAATTTTCTTAATTATAACTGTTGTTCAGTTCATGGTAATCACAAAAGGCGCTGAACGTATCGCCGAAGTTGCCGCACGTTTTGCCTTAGATGCCATGCCCGGTAAACAAATGACAATTGATGCCGACTTTAATGCAGGCCTTATATCTCCGGAAGAAGCGGTAAAAAAGCGTGAAGATTTACAGCGTGAATCAAGTTTATTTGGTTCTATGGACGGTTCTATGAAGTTTGTAAAAGGTGATACTATGGCAGGTATCATCATTGTTATAATAAATATTGTAGGTGGTTTATGCGTTGGCTGCCTTATGAATCAAATGCCAATTGCAGATGCTGTAAGCAAATATACTGTATTAACAATAGGTGACGGTCTTGCATCACAGTTACCGTCTTTATTGATGTCTATTGCAGCAGGTATTGTCATGACACGTGCTTCTGCCGGTAATATGTCATTAGGCGGTGACTTAACTGCGCAAATTATGGCTAAACCGTATTCATTATTCTTTGCTGCATTATTCCTTGGTTTAATCACAGTAACTTGCCCGATTACAGGTTTACCATTTCTTCCGTTCTTAATATTTACAATTATTCTTGCACTTGCAGGATTCTCTGTTTTAGTTAGTGCAGATGTACAGTCTCAATTGGGACAATTGGAAAGTGTTCGTCAGAACATGCAGGATTTGGTTAACCCGAATAAGATGTATGAAAGACTCGGCGTTGATGTATTGAGTTTACAGGTTGGTGCAGGTTTGTTAGTAATAGCTGACCCTGATCAGGAAGGTCAATTACTTGCCAAAATTGCCGCTTTACGTCAAAGAGTTACGGATGAACTCGGATATATTTTACCGAATATTCGTATTATGGACTCATCTGCTCTGGAAGCAAACGAGTATGTAATTGCAATAAGAAATAACGTCGTTGCATCAGGGTATGTTTATCCAGGGAAATATATGGTTATTGCTGACCAGTGGGATTCCGTTAAGAAAACTATTCCGGAAGATGCTATTGTCGGTGTAGACCCGACTTATCAGACTCAGGCATACTGGATTTCACAGGAAGATGCAAAAGAAACCAAGAATGTTACCGCTGTTGATGCAACTGATGTATTAGTAACACACTTGCAAGAATGCGTACGTAAACACGTTGACGAAGTTATGACAAAAACAGATGTTCTTAAACTTATGGAACTTGTTCGTTCTCAAGACCCGACACTTGTTAATGACTTAGTCCCTGCAATTATTTCTACATCTGATTTAAGAAAGATTTTTGTTAACTTAATCAGAGAAAAAGTCTCAATAAAAGATATTATATTTGTTTTTGAACGTTTATGTGATTACGCAAGATTTTCAAAGGAACCCGATATTTTGTCAGAACGTCTGAGAGCTGCTTTAGGCCGACAAATTTGTTTAAGCAACGTTGACAGAGACCACGTATTGTACGCACTGACACTGTCTCCGGAATGGGAAAAAATACTTGATGACAGCTGTCAGAGAACAGAACTTGGTACAATGTTCCTGTTAAACCCAATGCAGGTTCAGGATTTAATAGAAACGACAGCAATGACTTTGATGCGTGCCCATCAGCAAATCGGACAACAACCAGTAATCCTGTGTTCACCAAGAATACGTTTGCCGTTATATCAGCTTCTTGAACCAGAAGTTCTCTTATAAAGCTTATTTGAAACATTATATATTTAAATCCATTCTTAACATTTCTTAACATTATAGTAAAAAAAGGCAATTTTATATTTGATAGATACTTTATATATACATACAGGATATTTAAGATATAAAATCTTAAAGTTCTATAGTTTAAAACAAAGTATTAAAATGGAGTATAAAATGGCTGTCGGAGCAAGGGATTACATCGATAAACTTTTAGTTGAAAAATATTCACAGGAAAAAGTAGATAACCATGATGCAGACGGAATGATATCCAAAGTATCAGCAGATAATATGTTGTCAGCGATGAATGCATCAGCAAATCATTTCAAGAATATGCTTTTACTTAATCAGCGTTTAACAATGGTTTGTTACGGGGTAATTGCAAAGTCGGCAAGATATACTTCTCCTGATAATGCAGCTTAAAATAATAATACTACATAACTCTCTTATAATCTTACATCTTACTTAAAGTTTGGCTTTTTGATTTATTCAAAAAGCTTTTTTTTACACTCTCAGTTAATCCATCTGAAGCTTTTTACGTAATTATCACCGTTAATATTACCATTAATTTCAGCAATAAACTTTCTGAAAGTTTTACTGTTTAACTCTAAACCCGGTATTTTATTAATCTTATCAAGCATTTTTGAATTTTTAGATAAATCAACACCCGGAACAACATTAAACAGCGTATTCAAAGAAACATTTCCTATTGGACCAAGCATAGTTGATATATTTTTTGACAAAAGACCGAGAACTACCATATCTGCATTTGAACTCCCGAAGTTATAACTTCCTGTCATAAATAAACTTAAATCCTTACCTCTTGATGAAATTTCTATATCATTTGTAATTCCGTTCTGAATGGATGATTTTCCGTATATTTCAGAGAATTCTCCGGTTTTCAGCGGAATGAGGACATCTATTACACTGTTTAGAGAAAGTCCGGTGAATCCTCCTTTTACCAAATTCCCTGCTTTTAAAAGATACTCCAGAGATCCTAATTTTGGCATTCTGCCATCAATTACATCAAAGTCAACAGAACCGTTTAATGTATTCATACATTTATTAAAATCACTGCCAATGCAAGACAACTTAACATTTCCGGTAAGACTTCCATATATATGATTGCTTAAATCAAACATTGCGACAGCTATGTCATTTGCATTTATATTTTTTGCATTCAAATTAATAAAGATACTGTCATTTAAAAGGTTATATGAAAATTTCCCGTCAATAAACCCTTCCGCTACATTAAATTTTACTTTTGAAACATTAAAGACTTTTTTATCTGTAACTGACAAAATTGCTTCAACATCACTTGCAGTAATATTTCTTAATTTTATTCTGTCTGCTTTTAACTTAAGATTCTTTATTACTGTATTCTTTATGTCAAAAGCCGCAAAAGAATCCATTGGAGTTAAATCATTTAATTGCGCTGCTTTTAGTTTGTTTGTTATATAGTTTAAATCGATATCCTTTGTATAAAGTTCTGCATTTTCTATATAATAAGGTATAGCAAATTTGTTCCGTAAAACACCTTTAAAAATTATGTCATTTCCGAGAACTTCCCCCTTAGAAGAAAATTCTATGTTTTTATCTCTGAAAACAAAAGAAATTGTTTTCATTGTTGTATCAAAGAAAGGAATATCAGTTTCAACAAGTTTGAAGGTTCCTGTAATATGCGGATTAGACATTGTTCCATTAATTTTTACGTCAGAAGAAAACTGTCCTTGTTTAATATTTGGTTTTTTGAATAAAATATTCAAAATTTTTACATCTGTCGGGTGACCTGTTTTAACTTTCAAATCTCTATACAAAATATCATTATCTAGTATATCAATTCCGCCATAGGCTTTAAGCATATTGAGTCTTGTCTGTCTTTTCCCCTGTGAATCAATCAGCTTGTCATAAGAAAACTCTTTTATTTTTAATATTTTCTTATTTATAACATTCATATCAAGACTAAGAATAATTGCATTCTCAATATCTCCAACCATAGCTCCGAGATAATATAAGCTTGAATCTTTTGCAAAATTTACTTCTGTTTCAATATTAAAATTATCTGTTGCCCCCTTTATTCTGGCCAGGTAAACGATATCACCCTTCAGTTTTACCGGATAAATTCTGTTATTATTTATATACTTATCAATAAATGCTTGTGTTGGTTTTGTATTTATATAAATATTAAAATCCGGTTTTGTAAATATATTGCTTATCCCGCCATCAAATAATATTGGCATCTCGTCTGCCATGAAGTTAATTTTATTCAAACCGAGATGATTTTTTCTTATATAAATACTTCCGTTTATAACTTTTACAGGAAGTGCAACCGGAGTATAAACAAACTCTATACCGCCAATATTAGTTGATGCATTTACATTGTTGTTCGATATTTTTGCATTCATATTAATTTTTCCGCTTTTAAACTGAATAAGTTTAAGCAGCTTCTGAACCTCAGAAGGAAGAATATCACAATCATGTAATAAATTTATTAATGACAACTCAAAATCTTTAAGCAGAATATTACCGTTAACAACAGGTTTTGACGGAATATCATCCACACGCAGATCTAACTTAAAAGAACTGTTTGTACGATCAAAAATTCCATTAATATCTTTTATTAACAGTTTTCCATTTTTTAATGATATTTTACCATTAGAGAGTTTTAATTTGTTGTTTGGCGATACATTCAAAATCTGAGCATCAAACTGTACTTTATCATACTCTATTATATCAGTTCTGCCTTTATATTTTGCACTAACATTGACAAATATATTAGCTAAACTTTGAATCAATTTATCATTTTTTGAAACTAAATCACATAAATTTAACTTTGGCAAACTAACATCAGCATCTATATTATTTCCTTTTATTACAGCTCCCAGGTTAAACGGAGAATGTCCGATAAATGAAGATATCTTTATTTGTGCATCAGTATTATCAAAATTTACACTTCCGGTAGCATTATGGGTCGTTACCTCCTGCAACTTAAATGTATTACCCAGAAGATTCAGAGTACCTTTTACGAAAAAGTTTTTGTTAAATTTTAAATCATTAATGTCTTTTATATTTCCATATACTTTTAATCTTAAATCAGAAGCTCCCTGCACAATATCAAATTGAGGCGTCATATTTTTTACTTCATCTATTATTGATGACGTTCTTAGTGATTTATATAAATATTCTAAATCCTGATTTTTTGTCTGAACATCAAAATCAAATTTACCTGCTAAGTTACAGGTGCCATCAATATTTATATCCTTACCGTTAACAAAACCTTTCTTCAGATTAAATACGGCATTTTCATCATCAAAAGTCAAAATAGCATAAGCATTTGTCATTACCAAATCCGGCATATCAAGAAAATTTGTTGTTACATTTTTAAAATCTAAAATTCCCCATACGTGAGGATTTTTCCTATTTCCTTTGATAATAATATCTATATTGCCATTCCCTTTAATATCCATTATTGGCACCGGACCGATTACAAAGTTTAATATTTCATGCACAGGAACTACTTTACTTTCAGCAGTGGCTAAATCAACATGTTTAGTACTCCAGACACGCATATCTGAATATTTAACATTATATAACTCAACACCACCCTTTACATAAACATTTTCACCTTTTCCTGCCGGTACAAAAACATCAAAATCCAGATACTTACCCTTGAAATTCAATTTTATACTAGCACCGGGTGTATTCGGAATAGGCTTGGTTAAAATACCGTTGTTAATATAGATATTACCATTTATAGCCGGTTCCAAATTATCACCCTTAATGGAAAAATTACCTATTATATCACCATAAAATTTATATTTTTTTAATTTATATGAATCTATGTCTTCTGTTTTAAAAACAGGAAGCATACTAATAAAATCTTCTATTTTTGATTTGTTAAGCCTTATATTCAGATCGTAAAAAGGAATGGACTTATCTAAATAATCAGAAACAGTACCACTAAAGACCATATTAATATTTTTTGATTTAACTTCTGCATTGTCAATTATAATAGCTTTTCTGGTTAAATTTAAGTCAGATGTAATGCTTAATTTGTCCGGGAATACTATAGACTTTGCTTCATCTTTATTTAAATACTCAATATTTTTTAACACAGCTGACAAATGCTGTTTGTCAACATCTAAATCAATAATTCCCTTGGCAGAATCGCAGTCAAGCGAGAAATATTCCTTTAAATAATACACAATTGGTTCAATATCCAAATTTGAAATATGAATATTAATTATACTTTTACTTACATTATTATCTTTCGGTAAATAAATATTTATATCTTCTTTTGAATTAACATTATCTATGTTAAGTTCACTCTTCATATTAAACTTAATATATCTGCCATTATTAACATACCAGATATCACTTGCTATACATTCTGCGCTATTACCCTTGTCTTTATGCTTAATACTTGTCTTAATCTTTTTAATGTCAACAGAATCACAAATAATTTTTATTTTTTTAACAAGACTTAAGACTCTTTTATCGGATTTGTTATTTTTTTCAATACTTACATCTATATTAATATTTTCTGTGTATATTTTATCTATATGAATACGTCCTGAAAGAAGAGGAAGTATCCTGACCATAAGTTTTAAATCATCAATTTGCAAAGAATCATTATCGTCTTTTGCTTTAATAACAATTTTCTTTGCTTTGACAGTTGCAACAGGAATAATATTTAGTCTCAGTTCAGGATTCTCTACTTTTATATTGTATGGAGAATTATATGATAAATTTTCACATATCACCGGTACAATTTGAGAAAAAAGCAATGGAATAATACATAACCAAAAAATTATTAAACTGAATATTATTACTATATATTTATATAAATCATATCTCATTCGCGCAAGTCTTTATTAATAGGATTAATCAAATTAATATTAGCGTATAATACCATATATCAAGTAAATGATAATGGGAGTTCTTTTATATTTATACACCTGTCCATTATTGAAGTGTGATTACCATTAGAATATAATGAATGTTTTTGGGCAGTGTTAAAATCCTCTTCTGCACCTTTCTGATCGTCAATTCTCTTTTTAAAACTTGCTCGTTCTATATATACGATTTCACTGTTTGGTCTTGATTCAACAAGAGAATCATAAATTTGTTTTGCAGATTCTATATCACCGGATTTTTCATATACATAAGCCTGACATATATGTCCTGAAATTATATTATTATTTTTCGCAAGTAATTCATTACACTTTGAATCAGCTTCATCATATCTTGATTCATCAGCTAATAATACCGCCATACTTAAATAATCTGTATCTTTTAGAACTTTTGCAGATAAAAAATCTGTTAGCGCACCGGATTTGTCATTATAATACAACTTTAAAACTGCACTTTCTCTGTACAGATTTGATAACTGCGTATCCGCCAAATCCGCCGGCACAGCGGCAATTGCTCTGTCCATTGCTTTTAATGCGGGCGCAGGCTTTTTCGGATACATTTTAGCCAAATAAACTGCATTATTCCTATAATGAATATATTCCGGCACTTTAGTTATATGTGTTATTTTTAATATGCTGTATACGAAATTATCAGCATAATAACTTAGCTTTATAAAACCATTATTATTTGGCCAAAATAACCAAATAAAGAATATAAATAAGACAAGAAAACCATACTTATTTTTCTTATTTTCTTTTATATATATTTTTTTATCTAATAATGATGACATACGCCCTTCCTCTTTTCAATTCTATAATACACAAATATCATTAAAAAATAAAGTATTCAATTAAAAATCTGGTTTAATTTTGTAATAAAAGGATTATTTGATTCAGACAAAATAGAACTTGCAACTGGAGCATTTTGTCTTGTATATTCTGCCTTTGTGTAGTATGAATCCAGAAATCTTGCAAATAACTCAGTCGGATTATTATAGTATTTATTTAATCTAGAGATTCGGGAATTTATCCTTTTTACAGCCCTTTGTTTTGATTTGAGAAGCATATATAACATTTCTTTTTCACCTATTTTGGATTTTTCCAGTTTATCCAGAGAATATAATTCATCACCAATTTTTACACGATCATATTTTAAAAGGTATTTAACCGGATAACTTATATTTTTTTCTATTGATTTATTATTTTCCGATAATTTAAAACCCGGTTCATAAACTTTTATTTTTTTTAGTATATCTTTAATTTCTTCATTTAAAGCAGACTTTTTTGTACAAAGTGCTGTAGCAAACTCTTTAGGGATATCTTTAACAGTTATTTTTATTAGCTCTTCTCTCAGTTCATCAGAAAACTCTCCAAAGATAAAATCTAATGAATGAAGTTTAGTATCATAAGAATAATGTATATAATGAGCAAATTCATGCAGAATTACAGATAAAACATTTTCCTGCGGGACATTATCAGAAATATCAATTCTGCACCCTCCGAAGCGGTGCATAAATATTCCCTTATGCCCTCTTGCTTTATTCTTTCCAATATTAACTTTAATACCCAAAGATAGTAAATATTCTTTTAACTCTATGATTCTGTTTCTTTC
>CACWIL010000052.1 GCA_902760905.1 uncultured bacterium | reverse complement strand
GAATATCAAAAGAAGCAAAAAGAATTAAAAAGCAAGCCTAAAGACGGAGTTACCGATAATTTGGGAACTCCTGCAGAAGAAAATGAATACAGTGAATAAATAACTGAACTAATAAGGAGTAAAATTATGAAAAAAACAATGGTAATAATAGCGGTATTATCAATATTAACCGGCTCTATGATGACTTCTCAAGCCGGTCAGAATAATGAAAAAGAAAGAGGTACAATATCAATATCCACATCAGCCGATGCTGATATTACCCCTGATGTTGCAGACATATCTTTTGCAGTTGTAACAACAGATCATAAATCTTTACAGAAAGCAACGCTTATGAATAAAGATGTATCTGAAAAAGTTTATAACATTCTAAAAGAGTTAATAAATACAACAAACGGTGATTATATAAAGACTTCAAACTATAACGCTTCTCCTGTTTATATTTACAAAGACAAAAAGAAAATTTTAGATAAATATGAAGTTTCAAATCGTGTAACCGTTCACACAAAATCGTTGGATAAACTTGGCTCAATGATTGACAAATCAATGGAAGCAGGCGCAACAAATGTTGATTCGCTGAATTTCTCAATATCAAACTATGAATCACAATGTAACTCATTAATTGAAAAAGCCGTAAAAAAAGCTAATGCAAGAGCCGGTATTGCAGCAAAGAATTCAGGAACTTCATTAGACGGCATAATGTCTATGAATATAAGCTGTTCTGAAAATAAAAATTACAATGCCCCAAGATTAATGATGGCAAAAGCTATGTCACTTGGTACTTCAAATGATGCTGCAGAAGAAACAATGAAATAAAAATACTTTAGGTAAATGCAAGAGGTTAATTTTTCAATTTAACCTCTTGCAAAACTTTTAAAACCATTTATAATGTTATTGTGAAGGGTGAATGTGCAATAAGTACATGTCAATAATAAACAAAAGGGGTTAATTATAATGCTCAGATTGATTTATCAAATATTAAAAAATATAACATTAAAACCTTGTCCGGTAAGAATAAGGATAAAATAGATTCCCCGATTTTAATTACAAAAGCTGTAAAGCAACAGAAGGAGTTTGATTTGCTGTTGCAAGCAGTGTTATGCAAGCCTGCTGGAGTATCTGATATTTGATAAAATCACTTGATGCCTTGGCAACGTCAGCATCCCTGATAGTAGAAATAGAGCTTGTAAGATGTTCGGCGTTTATAGATGCAAACTCAAGTGCACATTCAAGTCTGTTTTGTGAAGCGCCAATTTGTACCTGATAATCAGATACAGAGTTTAACATATCGTCAATTCTGTCAAGACAGGAAGAATCAGTAACATCCCATTCCTCAATTTGTGATACTGCTTTTAAATCTATAGTTGTGTCAACTGATATTCTTGAACTTTCGCTGCCATCTATGCCAACCTGAAGATTAATGTTTTTTCGAATAACATTCCCCTCTGAATCATATTCCCCAAATAGTTTAATATCATTAAATTCAGCGTTTTCTTTTATTCTGTTAATCTCATCCGCTCTTGCTGTAATTTCAGCTTTAATAGCCTTAATTGAAGATTCTCCGTATGTACCGTTTGCAGCCTGTTCACATAAATCTCTAATTCTGCTTAGATGATTTCCTATCAAAGAAGCATTGCTTTCTGCTGTTTCAAGCATATCGTGCCCTATCGAAATATTGTCAGATGCAACATTCCAGGCTCTCAGTTTTGTTTCCATATTTTTCATTACAGAATAGTTAGCAGCATTGTCTTTTGCGTGATTAAGTTTATACCCCGTTGTCATTTGTTCAATAGCAGTATTCAACCCTTTTGTTGCGGCAGAAAGGTTGCGCTGAATCATTAAACTTGTCAAATTTGTTCTTAAACTAATCAATTACACACACATCCTTATAGGTAAGGGATAAAGGGGTAAAGATATCTTTTTGGGGGGAGGGAGGATATATAGAAGCTAATATTTGAGAGTAAATATATTACTTTCGGGTAATGGAGTGCGGGATTAAAACATTCCATATTATCCCATGTCAGACAGTTTTAAAATCCATACTATCTTATTATTTATTCCACATTTATGAACTTTTTTAACGTCAAAACCAAATAATATTTACAATTTTTACAAAACAAAAGGGCTGTTCCTTCGGAACAGCCCTTTTGTTAAACTTATTAGCTTTATTATTTTGCTAATTTCTTGATAGCAAGAACAAGTCTTGATTTCTTTCTTGCTGCGGTATTTTTATGTAAAACACCTTTTGAAACAGCTTTGTCACAAAGTTTGTAAACATTTGAAATAGCAGAATTTAAAGCATCTTTATCATCACCTTCAGCTAAAACTAATGCTTTTTTAAGAGCTGTTTTGATTGCTGATTTTACTGCTACATTTCTTTGTCTGTTTGCTTCTGCAACAAGAATTCTTTTTTTTGCTGACTTAATATTTGCCATTTGTATTTCTTCCTTTCGTTGCGGTCTGAGTTTAAAGTTAATGACTCTTTAAAATCAAAACCAAATCACCTGAGGATAGTGAGTAACTTAATTATAAACACAACAACATTTTTTGTAAAGCAGATGTATATTAGCCTATGTAATTTTGTAACGAATAATGCACAATTAAGGCATAAATTATACCGTAAGCAGCACCGACAAACACCTGAATTGGAGTGTGTCCCAGTAATTCTTTTAATTTTCCGCCGGCTTCTTCTAAATCCTGTTTGTATACATCCATAATTATTCTGTTTAGACAAGCGGCTTGTTTACCTGCAGCACGTCTTACGCCTGCTGCGTCATACATTACTATGCAGGCAAAACCTAATGCTATAGCAAATTCTACAGAATTAAATCCGGTTATTAGCCCGACTGCTGTTGATAAGCCCATTACTCCTGCAGAGTGTGAACTTGGCATACCACCTGTTGTTGTAAACAGTCTTACATCAAGCTTTCTTTTGATTATCAAAAAAACTATACTTTTTATTACTTGTGCGGTTATGATTGCTGAAAAGGATGTAAATATTACTTCATATCCTGTATTCATAATCTGCGAAATATTCATCAACTACTCCTGTTAACCTAATATACGATTTTTTAATTTTTTTAATATCTCTCTAAATATATCTGAATTATATTTCTCTATTATATCATAACATTCCTGAATTAGTCTTGCGAATTTATTTTTTGCTTCTGAAAGACCATACAAAGAAACATAAGTAAGTTTTCCGGATTTTTCATCTTTTCCGACGGATTTACCGAGTTCTTCAAATGTCGAAATTTCATCCATTATATCATCATATATTTGGAATGCCAGACCGAATTTTGTTGCAAAATCATCAAACTCATTAAATATTTTTTCATCGCCATCTGCACATATAACACCAATTCTTACTGCAAGTCTGAAGAGAACAGCTGTCTTATTCAGATGAATAAAATCTAATGTTTCCTCCGGAGATTTTACTAACTTTCCACCCTCAGATTCTATATCAACTACCTGACCTGCTATCAGTCCGTAAGCTCCTGCAAATTTAGTATATTCATGCAGTATCCTGACAATTTGTTCTGCTGATAACTCTTTGGATTTTTCGATGATAAGCTGAGGGGCAAAGGTTAAAAGAGCATCTCCTGCAAGTACAGCATTAGCTTCACCGAAAACTTTATGATTTGATGGTTTTCCTCTGCGGAAATCGTCATTATCCATACAAGGCAAGTCATCATGAATAAGGCTTTGTACATGAAGCATTTCAAGTGCACAAGCAGATGGCAATACTTTATCAATATTGCATCCCAGCAGTCTTGCTGTTTCTATGCACATTACGGGTCGTAATCTCTTACCGGGAAGGGATAGTGTGTACTTCATCGCTTTAAAAATATCCTCAGGATAACAAACCGGCATATATTCATCAAGTTTTTTATCAATAATATTAATTAATTCCTTCATCTTCTATATCCTTATATACATTCTGACGCAATGTGTTTCTGGCACTCTGGCGTTTTCTCGAACTTATCTTAACTGCAATATTATCATTATGTTTTTTATGTGTGCTTTCTGTTTTTGTTCCCTGATACTTAATTTTTTCTTGATAGCTGTTTGCTTCTTCTACAAATTCAAGATAACTTTGATATCTTGTTTCATCAATCTTATCAAGATTGTCTTTTACACAGCAGTCCGTTTCATTGATGTGCAAACAATCCTGAAACTTACATTTATCCCTGTATTTGTATATTTCAGGAAATAACTTGTCTACATCAAGCGGTAAAATAAAATCAAACTTCAGATTACTGAAACCCGGAGTATCAACAATTCTTGTTTTGTTATCCAAAGAAATAATCTCACAATGTCTTGTAGTATGTGTCCCTCTTTGTGTTTTTTCGCTGACTCCCTTAGTTCTCAGATTTAAACCTGAAACAGCATTGATAAGACTTGATTTTCCGACACCTGATGAGCCGCAAAGAACAGAAGTCTTACCTTCTAATATTTCTTTAAATTCATCAAGTCCCAAACCTTCAAGTGCAGATGTAAACAAAATATCATACCCCAAAGGTTCATAGATAGAGAAAACTTTTTCAATCATTTTATCATCTGATGACAAATCATTTTTGTTAAAACAGAGAACAGCTTCTATTCCATAATATTTGGCAAACGATATGTATCTGTTAAGCTGAGAAAAACTTAAATCGGGTTCTTTTACGGCTGATATAATAATAACTCTGTCTATATTAGCAACAGAAGGGCGGGGAATAAAATTGCTGCGCGGCAAAATCTTTTCTATCGCACCATTATTAAATTCCACAAAATCTCCGACGAAAACTGACTGTTTTGTCTTTTTTAACACTTCTCGAAGCTTGCACTCAAACTCTTGTCCGTTGGAGTTAACATAATAAAAATCAGAGTGAATTTTATAGATCTGTCCTTCTGCCATACTCAGATTTTATCATGAAATTTACTTATCAGTATTAAATTCTAAAATTTATCAAAAAAAAACTTCTCGATAGCGAGAAGCGGGGAAAATTAATTAGGAAGGGATTTAGGGATTAAAAAATTTTTGTTTTACATCTTACATATATATAAAGTATATAAGAATATTCAAATTTCAAAAATTGCTAAAAATGTTACAAAACTTAACAAATGGAGCAGAAATCAGCAAAATTTCTTTATTTTTTAATTGCGAGGTGTATATTCTTCTAAGTCTACAGTAGTAAATCTATATGCTTCAAATGTTCTTGAAAAATATGTTGGCGGCAGTCCAGCTTTTTCTTTTAATGAATTCAGAAAAATTTCCCTGTCTGGAAGCTGTTCCCACACTGAAGGCAGATAAACAGCTCGTTTATCTTGTTCGGATATTATAACTCCGTATGGATATATTTTAGATAATAAATCCTTTTCATCTTTGAAACTGATGTGTTCAAGCATAGATAACAGCGAAACAGAAATCTCAATATTTTCAAGTTCATCTATCGTAAGCGGAATGAATCTTGAGTCAGAGAAACCAGCATTTTTTGCGTTATCTACCAAATCCAGAATCAGTGGTTTGGTCGGATAAATTGAACCAACACAACCTCTTAATTTACCACCGATTTTAATTGTTACAAATGAAGCACCATATTCAAGCAAAGCAGAAGGCACGTGTTCAGGAACATATTCTTCCTGATTGATAGCGTAAAGTATGCTTTCACGAACAATTTTAAAAATATAGTCTTTATAATATTTTTCAATAAAATGATTTTTTGAATCCGGATACAAAAACCAGCCACCGTACCCGACAACTCTATCCGTTTCTTTATCAATATCTCCGGAGTTATACATTTCTGTTCTTATCATAGAAGCTTCATTATTGTTTGCAAACTCTATTAAACCTTTAATACCAATAAGTCCGCATGCCTGCTCTTTCTGAAAACAATCAAGCTTCCCTGTTTCTATTATTGCGGCAGTATAATTATCTATCTGTCTGCACATATCCTGATTATAGAAATGACTTAAATCCGAAGATATTATAAAAGAGCCTTTTTCCCAGTATTCCGTAATAATATCCGCAATAAGATGATAGTCGCATTTCCCGACTAAAATTGGAACTATACGTAATTTCCTTCCGATTTTATTAAGATTTTTAACAAAATCAATTGCATTTTGTTTCTGAGGCAAAAGTAAATTTTGTAAAAATGGAAGTTGTATCTCGATAGCATATTCCTTTTCAAAGGGTACGTCAGAAACAATACACGGATATTTTTCAGCCAGTTCTTTTATAAGTCTGTTATTAACCTCTACGCTTCCGAGCGGTGTATCAAAGTATGTATATTCAGGCATTGCAATATTTGTGAAATTTTCATTATGTGACGGAGCTATAATGAAAATACTTTCACTTGGTTCAAAACACTGAAACGCCGACATAACTGCGTGACCCGAATACAAATATGCCGCATGCGGTACTATTATTGCTTTTGATTTATATTTAACTTTTTTAGGTTCTTTATATGAATCAAGCAGCCTGTTTAATTCTTCCGGATCAGACGGATAAAAACTTCCTGCGTATAAAGGTTTTTTATTCATACAGACATTATAAAATAATAGTATGCTAATAGCAAAATTATTTCACTTAATTATTAATTTAGGTAACTATATATCTTTTTACACAAAGTATGACTATTGTCCTGTAATACTGAGCATAAGCAAAGTATCTCATAAAATAGAGATTCTTCGGGCGAAATTGATTAATGCCCTCAGAATGACGATATTTTAAATTATTTTTGCGTAAAGTTGTATATAATTACCTTAATTTAATTTAACTCAGCTGAAACTTCTTTTATATACTGCCTGATAGCAGGAGTAATAAGCAAATCAGGCTCACTCATACAGATGTCATCGAGTGCAATTATGCCTCTTCGTATCTCTTTATTTTTAATATATAGAACTCCCAGCATAATTTTATCGTACAAATTATTTGATACTGAATATTCTGCAATTTTTGATTTAACTATATTCAGTTGCGTATAACAATCTGCAAGATTCAGGTAATATTTAAAATTCAGACCATAAAGCTTTAAAGCATCTTCAAAGCAGACTCTTGCCATATCCGGATAACCGATATACATATAAGTTTCACCCAGATTTTCTTTGAATATTGCTGTTGCCTGCGTATCAGGACTGAGCTGAATGGCAATTTTAAATTCCTGTATTGCAGCATAATAAACTCTGTCATGTAAGTAATTTAAGCCGACATTATTATGATAAAAAGCATCCTTGCCGGCATCAATAACATATTTGTACGGTTTTCTGTAACCCGAACAAAGAAACATTGTAACTAAAAGAAATAAACATACGATTTTTTTCATAATATGTATTTAATCACTTTTAATCTGATGTCACATCTTCAAATAAATCTATTTCCATACCTTCACGGGCAAATACAGCATCATCTGATGCATATTCTTCTGCTAACGAATCAAGCTTTTCATCAGTGTATCCGGGATCATAATGGAAGAATACCAATTTTTTTGCCCCAATTTGTTGCTTGCAGTCGAGTGCCATCTCAAAAGTTGAATGACCGTAACCCTGTTTTGGTACATAAATACTTAAATAATCTTCTGTTGAGTATTGCGCATCATGGATTATTAAGTCACAACCTTTTGCGAATTTAACAAGTTTTTTATCTCCTCCCGGATAGCTTTCTTTATCGGTTGCATAAACAAGAGTTTTTCCTTTGTACGCTATTCTGTATACAAATACACCATTCTGCGGATGAGCATAAGACTTATAACAGGTTATTACAACATCATCATCCGTGTAGTCGCCTTCATTTAAATCATTAACTCTGACAACTTCGGGCATATTATTTCCCTTAAATATTATGTAATTAGTTTCGTTTAAATCCTTTATTTTTAAATCAGCAGCAATGTCACCCAAATCAAGAGGGAATGATTTTGTAAATAACAGTTTTGCAAGTTCCTGTTCGAGTGTTTCATTATAGTTAACACCACCCAAAAGACTCATTCTGGTTGATGCCAGATGACACGGACGGAAGAACGGAAAACCCTGTATGTGATCAAGGTGAATATGGCTTAATAAAATCGAACATCTGACTGGAGTTCTGTCTGTGATTGTTGTACCGGATTCAATATACTTTTGCATAAGCTCATTACCAAGGCTTATTAAACCTGTTCCGGCATCAAGTATTATAAGATGTCCGCCTACTCGAACTTCTACACAGGAAGTATTGCCGCCGTATTTCAAAAAATTTTTGTCAGCTACCGGATAACTTCCTCTTACACCTCTGAACTTTATTTTAAACTCGTCCATTATATATCTTCCCTTCTTAATTCGAAACTGTTATTTCTGTCTTCATCACTTCCGTAAAGCATTTGTGTACCCATTAGACGTACTCTTGCGTGTGTCTGAACTTCTTTTAGATTTGTTTCTTTTAAAAATACATCAACTTTTACTTTTGTTTTACCGTTATTGATATTTATAACTCTGAATGCATTAGGAAATGATACAAGCGAAGGACAGGAAACAATAAGCATATTTTCATTCTGAATAAGTCTTGCAGCATGATAATGCCCCTGCAGAACAATTACAGGATTTGTATGTGATTTTAAAATTCTTTTCAGTTCATATTCATTTTCCATTTTGTGATTTGAGCTTGAATATGGTTCTGCAACAGGAACATGAGTACAAATAATTATTGTTTCTTTTTTATAATTATTAAGCTCATTTTGCAGCCAGCTTAATTGTTCTTTGGATATTCTGCCATTTGTTGTTATTTTGTTATCGATTATTGAATCTAGACAAATAACTCTGTATCCTTTTTTGGGAGTAAATGCATAGTATATATTTTTTTGTTTCATTTTACTATTTTGTTCTCCCAAAACAGACATAAATTTGGTTTTTGTTAAAGGTCCGTCAATACTTATATCATGGTTACCGTCGATTGCATACCAGGGATAAACCAATTTTTTTGCGTGTACTATAAATGCTTCTAATTCTGATACTTTAGGCTTATTTATTAAATCACCAGTAAATATAACAAAGTCATAAGCACCGGATGTATTAACCTGCATTATTGCATCATCAAGCAAATCGGAAGAGTTTTTAAGCATTTTATATGAAGTATTTTCTTCGTATGAAGAAAAATGAGCATCACTTATTTGTGCAATACGAAGGTTGTTATTTGCTTCCGTGCATACCTGTGAACCTATAAAGTATGCAAGAAGAAGTGTTAATACCAGATTAACAACTTTTGTAAAAAAGGATTCATGCTCTTTCTTTTTGTAGCTCTTATTTGCCATAATTCATTTACAATAATAATATATATGCCAACTTAAATCAACTTAAAAGTTTTATACATAAATCTGTATATGAGTTTGCGGAAAAATTAAAATTTTTCC
>CACWIL010000051.1 GCA_902760905.1 uncultured bacterium | reverse complement strand
AGGAATGACAGCAGAAGAATTTATCAAAACAAACAAAAAAGCAATTCAAAAGAAAGCAAATACGGATGTAGAATATTCCAGCTATCAATTAGAACAGGCGCAAAATAAGAACGAAAAAGAAATAAAAGAAAAAATATCAAAGATTAAGGAAACTTTTTCTCAGTTAAAGGGCGGTAAACCGGCAATGGGTATTGAAAAATCAAGCGAAAAAGAATCTGACAAAACAGAAACATTAAAAGCAGAATCCAAAGAAACAAACGAAACCAAAGGCAGAGGAAAATCTCTTTATAAAGTTGAATTACCGACAACGGAACAGTTAGCAAATGTTCCTGATAGTGATAAAGAGAAAGCAAAAGCAGAATACATTAAAGTATTCCTTAATCATATAAAATATCCGGAAGAAGGCGGCAGAAGAGCTATTCATCCGAAAAAATTAGAAGGATATGTCAAGCAGGCAGAAGAAGAATTTGAAGCTAAATGGCAGGCTTCACGCGAATTGCTTGAACAATCATAATAAATTGAATAACTCTAGGTAAAAAAGCGGCTACAAAATAATTTTGCAGCCGCTTTTTTAGATAATTATTTTTGTTTCCCTCTCAACTGTCCGCAGGCTGCATCAATATCGGCTCCGCGTTCAAGCCTAACCGTAACTTTTTTGCCCGAATGTTCAAGAAGATACTTAAACTTCATAATGTCCGAGTTTGACGGTTTTTTGTAATCATTTTCAATTACCGAATTATAAGGAATCAGGTTGATATTACATTTTAAGTCTTTAAGAAAATATGCAAGTTCTTTTGCAACGGGAGGAGTATCATTAAATCCGTGAATCAAAATATATTCTACGGTAACTCTGTTACCTGTCTTATTAACGTATTCTTTAAGAGCTGTTTTTACTTTATCAATGGAATATTTTTCTTCTATCGGCATTATCTGTTTTCTGAGTTCATGGTTTGGTGCATGAAGTGATATTGCAAGTGTAGACTGAAGATTAAGCTCAGCAAGTTTTTTTATCCCCGGAATAATTCCGCTGGTAGATATTGTTATTCTTCTTGCGCCGATTTGGAAATCGTTATTGAAAATACTAAGAGCTTTTAGTACGTTATCAAGGTTCAAAAGAGGCTCACCCTGTCCCATAAATACAATGTTTGTAACCTTTAATCCCGTATCACGCTGAATAGTCAGCACTTGTTCGAGAATCTCTTTATAAGTTAAGTTCCTTTTAAAACCGCCCTTTCCTGTTGCGCAGAATGAACAGTTAACCGCACAGCCGACCTGAGAACTTACACAGGCGGTAAGGTTTGCACGGTTATCAAATCTCATTAAAACTGTTTCTACGCATTCACCGTCAGGGTATTCAACAAGATATTTAATTGTGCTGTCTTTACTTACCTGCTTAACTTTTATTTTTGTATCCGTAACAGTTGCTATTTCTTTCAGTTGTTCTCTGAAATCTTTTGAAAGATTTGTCATCTCGTCAATTGTTGATACAGATTTTGAGTAAATCCAGTTATGAATTTGTTTTGCTCTGAATTTTGTGGCTTTGAGTTCAGCCATCAGGTTTTCGAGTTCTTCCAATGTCATTCCGGCAAGTATCATGTTTATTCCTCACACTGCCCTCTCCCACAAGGGGTGAGGGTAGATTTTTGATTATCTATCCTAATTTTTGTTTATAGAAAGCTATAATATCGGTTTTTGCTTTAAGAAGCATAGCCTGATGTGAAACTTCGTTTTTCCATTCATTGAAAGAGCATTCTGAAGGCAGAAGCTTTAACGGATTATGCGGAAAATCCCTGCATATAGAAGGTCTGTTTTCATAAATTGTACACAAATTGTTGCTGTCAACTTTCGGGCAATGATAATAATAAATTTTATCATCTTCAACAAGACGGTTAAGAAGTGCAAAATATTCAGGGTTGATTGCTCGTGCTTCTTCTTCCGATTCATAAGGTACAAAAACGGAAACGAAATCTTCCGAGAACTTATCTCCCTTCATTGCCCGTTGTTTTAGTTGTGTATATGAATATTCACTTACGGCAAGTTTGCAGCACGCACCACACTTATTACATTCATAATCGGATTTTTTATCCATGATGTTCTTATAAGCTGCTTTGAGCTTGTTTTTATAATCGCCTGTAAGATATGTGATGGCTTGCATTTGCCATTCTCTGAGTTTACAACCGGTTGGCGGATAAGGAGCAAATATTTCTTTTTTTTCTATTTTGCAATCCTTATGCGTGCAGCTTTCACAGGCGTTTTTTGGTTTTATTGTATCCAGCTCTTTTCTGATACTTTCTGCTGCTTCAATAAAAATTTGCTCGTAGTTATTTTTCAGCTCGTTATATTGACCGTCAAGCGAATTATCTTTCGGTTTTTGTTCTCCGTCATTTTTGACAAAGAGGTTTGGTTTTTCAATATTATCGTTTCCGCCTGTTGTAAAAAAATTACTCATACATCAGATAATACCATAAATCGCCAAGTACGGCAATGAAAAACAGATATTGAAATAGGAATATATCACTGGGAGGTTAATTTATGACAGTAAAATTACAAATATATAAATGTAACATCTGCGGAAATCTTGTTCAGGTTTTGCAGGAAGGTGACGGGAATCTTGTCTGCTGCGGACAGGAGATGGAGCTTATGGGAATACAGTATGATACAAATGAGCTTGGAGAAAAGCACACACCAAAGATTGAAATAAAAGAAGGTAAAAAATTTGTTAATGTTATTGGTCATCCAATGACTGATGAACACTATATTCAGTTTATTGAAACGTATACAAAAGATAAAAGAGAGCTGCACCTTAAATTCTTTTATCCAAATGAAGTTCCTGAACTGGAAAATAAGCTTGACGGCGAGTTTAACTCAATAGAATACTGCAATATTCATAAACTTTGGGGTGATAACAAAATGTTAGAAAACGAAGACGGTCATTATTCAATATAGGAGAGAAAAATGGTAAGTGAAAAAATTAATGAAATTATAAACGAGCAAATCAATAAAGAATTTTATTCAGGTTATCTGTATTTATCAATGTCGGCGCATTTGCACGAACTTGGGTTGTTTGGATTTTCTCACTGGTTAAAAGTTCAGGCGCGTGAAGAAGTTGAACACGGGTTAAAATTACTTGATTATCTGCTTGAAAGAAACAGTTATGTAACACTCAAACAAATCAGAACCCCTGAGTTTGAATTTAAGGGGGTAAAATCTGTATTTGAAACTCTTTATTCACATGAAAAATGTATTACAAACTCTGTTATGAATATAGCTAAGCTCGCAGAAGATGAATGTGACAGAAAAACATTGAATTTTATTGACTGGTTTATAGAAGAACAGGTTGAAGAAGAGCAACAGGTTAAAGATATTATAAAACGCATTGATTTATTTGGTGAAGAAAATGCTTCCCTTTATCTTATGGATAAAGAACTCGGCTCTCGTGAGGGATAATGTAAAGCCCGGCAGTTTCCTCACTTTTGGGGGAGGATTAAGGTGGGGGCTAATTTTAATACTTTGAAATCAGGAGGGCAATTTTATCCGTTTAATCCGGATATTATATTTTCAAATTTCATACTTCTTGACGCTTTTAAAAATAGTGTTGTCGGAGGGGTAATGTTGTTCTTTAAATAATTTACCCCTTCTTCAATTGTATCAAAGTGATGCGTTTCGCAATTTGTTATAGCATCTGTTATGTTTTTAGATAGTGTTCCGATTGAGATGATTTTTTCATTTTTTTTTATGTTAGATTTATTGTTTATGTATCTGCCCAAATCCGAATGATATTTAACCTCGTTTTCTCCAAGTTCTCCCATGTCCCCGAGAACTAGCGCATAATCTTTATAATGTTCAAAAATCGTATCAACAAAAACTCTCATAGATTCGGGGTTTGCGTTGTAGCTGTCATTTATTACATCAATTGTTTTGCCGTTTATATTTACCCCTACACCTTCCCAGCGTTTTTCTATCGGTTGGTATTTTTTTAGTCCGTTTTGTATCTGCTCAATGGTTAAACCTAATTTAATCCCTGTATTTATTGCAGAAAGAGCGTTTTCTATGTTGTAATCACCGCCGACATTGAGTTCGTATTCATTTCCCTGATAATGAAATTTTGAATAGTGCGCGGATTTTTCAATTATTTCAACATCTTTTAGGGAATAATATATTTTTTCACCGTCAAATTCAACCGTATTTTTTATAAGTTCGTCATCATGGGCAATAAAAGTTTTTCCTCTCTGATATTTAACAATTTCGCATTTGGCTTTCGCAATATTTTCTCTTGAACCGAGTCTTCCGATGTGTGCAGTACCAACATTTGCAATGATTGTAATATCAGGCTCAGCGTATTTTGATAATAGTTCGATTTCGCCTAACCCTCTCATTCCCATCTCTAGTACCAGAACTTCTGTATCATCAGGAGCTTCAAAAACAGTCTGGCAGAAACCGATTTCGTTGTTGTGATTAAGCGGTGTTTTAAAGGTTTTGAATTTTTCGCCCAAAACTGATGCGGCAAGCTCTTTTGTTGTTGTTTTGCCTGAACTCCCCGTAATTGCCACAACTGCAGGATTAAGTTTATTTCTTCTGTAATTTGCAAGCTGAAGATAAGCTGTAAGCGTATCAGGAACTTTTAGCAGAAATGCGTTTATATCGTGTTCTGTTGTGCAAAAACTTCCTACTGCACCTTTTTCAAGCGCCTGCTCAATAAACTTTTCTCCGTCAAAAGAAGCACCTTTTAGCGGTAAATAGAAATCACCTTTTTTTATTGTTCTTGTATCTGTCGATATAGTAACATCCATGTCTAAATTAATATTTCTTCCTGATACTTCGGATTTAGTAGCCTCTATAAGTTCTCTTATCTTCATATAAACCTCTTTTTGCTAATAATTATACTTTGAATTTGTTTGATATACAATTAGTTTATGAATATTAAAGACGAATTTGATACAATTACAGCAGTTGCAACACCAATAGGTATGGGTGGTGTCGGTGTTATAAGAATATCAGGCGATAAAGCGTTTGATATTATAAAAAAGATTTTTACAAATCCGAATTTTGAGCCGAGAAAATTTAATCATGGCTGGATAATAGAAAACGGAAAGAATATAGACGAAGTAATTGTGCTTCCTTTCTTTGCACCAAATAGTTACACCGGTGAAGATGTTATCGAAATCCAGTGCCATGGCGGAGTAAATGTAGTTAAAAATATTCTTAATCTTGTACTTAAAAACGGTGCAAGAATGGCGGAAAAAGGCGAGTTTACAAAACGTGCTTTTTTAAATAAAAGAATGGATTTGTCTCAGGCAGAAGCCGTTGCTGATATTATTCATTCAAAAACATCAGATTTTGCAAAAGCTTCAGTAAAAAATCTGTCCGGAGTTTTGAAAGAAAAGATAAATGATATAAGAAATCAGATATTTGAAGTTCTTTCTAAGATTACTGCAGGAATTGATTTTCCAGAGGATGTTAAAGAACCTGAGTATGATTATCTGATATCTTCTTTTGAAAATATTATCTCATCAATCAATTCTGTTCTCTCGGGTGCCGATACTTCAAATATATTCCGTCAGGGTGCTTCGGTTGCAATTATCGGAAAGCCAAATGTCGGTAAATCTTCGCTTTTCAACGCACTTCTGAGTCTGGACAGAGCCATTGTAACCGATATTGCAGGAACAACCCGTGATGTGATTAAAGAAACTTTAGATCTTGGAATCCCTGTTACCTTAGTCGACACAGCCGGGATAAGAAATGAGGGTGAAGATAAGGTTGAAAATATCGGAATAGAGTATTCGAAACAATCACTTGATGAAGCTGATTTGGTTTTGTTTGTGTATGACGCTTCACAGGGAATAACAGATGAGGACAAGGAAGTCTTGGAACTTTTAAAGGGTAAAAAGCATATCTTAATCGCTAATAAATCAGACCTGGTAAAAGATACGACCCCTCACCCCGAACCTCTCACGTCGGGCGAGGGAGAAATTCTGTGTCTTTCAGCTTTGAGTGGTGAGGGGGTAAACGAACTTAAACAAAAACTTACTGCCCAAGTTTGCGATATTAATCCCGAAACTTTAGAGTTTGTTACAAACACCCGTCAACAGGAATGTTTAAGAAAGGCAAAAGTATCTATAGAGCAAGCGCTTTTAGCATCCCAACTCAGAGAACTTCAGGATTTAATATCAATTGATGTGAAATCCGCAATCCTTGCACTTGATGAACTCACAGGCGAACTTATTACAGATGATGTTTTGAACAACATCTTTGATCATTTCTGTATCGGTAAATAAGGCAAATATTCGTCATTCTGAGCATAAGCGAAGAATCGCCGTAATATTTTAGAGATTAAATTATGGTAACTATATACAATGTTACAGTAAAATATTGTCATTCTGAACCCAATAATAATTCAGGGGTGAAGAATCGCTATAACTAATATTTTAAAGAGATTCTTCGGGATTAAATTGCTATTTCCCTCAGAATGACCGAATTATAACTATATCACTGTAAAATAGTATATTATTACCAAAATTATTACCGCCCTCAGAATGACCGATTTGGATTTATGTTACCAGTTTTTATGTATTTATTCTGCGTTATTTTTTGTATAAAAACATGTTCATGCTATAATCTATCTTGAATAGAACTAAAAAATAATGGAAGCGCCCGATTTTCGAGTAATCGGGAGAAAGAAGGAAAAATGACAGTACCGGAAACAAAAAGTTTTCAGTTAGAGATTGGCGGAAAGACCGTCACCGTTGAAACAGGTAAGTATGCAAATTCAACCAACGGAAGTGTAACAGTAAGATGCGGAGACACAATGTTATTCGTTCACTGCTGTGTTAGTAAGGAACCAAGAGTCGGTATCGACTTCTTCCCTTTACTTATTGATTATGAAGAAAGAATGTCTGCTATCGGACGTATTCCGGGCGGTTACAACCGTTCTGAAGGTAAGGCAAGTGACAAAGCTATTCTTATTTCACGTTTGATTGACAGACCGATTAGACCTCTGTTCCCGAAGGGATACAGAAACGATATTCAAATCGTAGCTCAGTTATTCAGCTATGATCAGGAAAACCAGCCTGACACATTGGCTATGTTAGGTGCTTCTTGCGCATTAATGTTATCAGGTGCACCGTTTGAAGGACCTATCGGTGCAGTAAGAGTTTCAAAAGATGCTGATGGCAATTTGATTGCTAACCCGACTCACAAACAGGCTGATGATTCAGACTTAGACATTGTTGTAGCAGGTACTCATGATTCTGTAATCATGGTTGAAGCAGGCTGCAAATTCGTTACAGAAGACGATATTATGAATGCTGTTGAGTTCGCTCAGGTTGAAATCAGAAAACAATGCGAAGCTCAGTTAGAATTTGCTAAGGCTTGCGGTGTTGTTAAGGAAGAATTTGTTAATCCTTATGACACATCAGAACTTGCAAAAATCATTGAAGAAACTGCTCACGATATGATTTTTGATGCATATCATCATTTTGACAGAGAGTACAGACAAAACAAACTTGAAGAAGCTAAAAAGCTTGTAAAAGAAAAAGTTGAAGCTCTTCCTGATGACCACTACATCAAACAAATTATTGAAGAAACAGGAATTGATTTTGTTGCCGAAGAGTTCAAAAACGCAGAAAAACACATTATGCGTGCAATGATTCTTGACGAAGGCGTTCGTGCCGACGGAAGAAAACCAACCGAAGTACGTCCTATATGGTGTGACGTTGGTGTTATTCCTCGTGCTCACGGTTCTGCTGTATTTACAAGAGGTCAGACTCAGATTTTATCAGTTGCAACTCTTGCAGGCCCGGGTATGAAACAGGAGCTTGACGGTGTTGACCCTGAAACAGAAAAAACTTATATGCACAAATACATATTCCCTGGATTCTCAGTTGGTGAAGTTAAACCTCTAAGAGGTCCTGGCAGAAGAGAAGTAGGTCACGGAAACCTGGCTGAAAGAGCTAACGTTCCTGCATTACCTTCTCAGGAAGAGTTTGGTTATACAATACGTGTAACATCAGATGTACTTGAATCAAACGGTTCAACATCAATGGGTTCAACTTGCGGTTCTTCAATGGCATTAATGAACGCAGGTGTTCCTGTTAAATGTATGATAGGCGGTGTTGCAATGGGTATGATTACTGAACCGGGCAGAGAACCTGTTGTATTAACAGATATTCAGGGTATTGAAGACTTCCTTGGTGATATGGACTTCAAAGTTACAGGTAACGATGACGGTATTACAGCTCTTCAAATGGATATGAAGGCTAAAGGTATTGCAAATGATACTTTAAGAAGAGCACTTGCTCAGGCTAAAGAAGGCAGACTTCATATCTTAGGCGAGATGAGAAAAGTTATCACAGAACCTGCTAAGGAGCTTTCACCGTTTGCACCTGCAATTACTACAATGAACATTCCGGTTGAAGATATAGGAACAGTAATCGGACCCGGCGGAAAACAAATCAGAGCAATTATTGACGCATCAGGTGCCGAAATCGATATTCAGGATAACGGTGTAGTTACAATCACTTCTAACGACCAGGAAGGCGCTGCAATCGCTAAGAAAATGATTAACGATTTAACCTTCAAGCCTGAAGTTGGTATGGTTATCAAAGGTAAAGTTGTAAGAATTATT
>CACWIL010000050.1 GCA_902760905.1 uncultured bacterium | reverse complement strand
CTTTGATTGGAGATCCTCCAAATATTATTATCGGAAGTGCTGCAGGTTTTTCATTTATGGATTTTATTTGGAACCTGACTCTTCCTGTGGCTGTAATAATGGTGATAGTCTTAGCTGCCTTGATGATAATTTTCAGAAAACAACTTCACGCAGACCCGGATAAAATGGCAGAAGTTGCAAACCTGGATAATTCACAAACAATTACAGACAAAAATCTTATGATACGTTCAATGCTTGTTTTGGGTTTGGTAATTCTCGGATTTGTAACACACGATATTACGCATATACAGACTTGTATTGCGGCAATGCTTGGGGCAAGCGTATTGTTACTTTTTGAAAAACCGACAGATATACTGAGAGATGTTGAATGGAATACAATATTCTTTTTCATCGGCTTGTTTATCATAATTGGTGGTGTAGAAGCATCAGGCGGTATAAGACTTATGGCTGAGTGGATACTTAAAGTTACTCAGGGCTCTCAGGAAGCAGCGTCAATGCTAATTCTCTGGGCATCAGGGATTATATCAGGTGTAATTGATAACATTCCTTATACGGCAACTATGGCTCCTATGCTGAGTGTTATTGAAAAATCTATGGGTGCAGAATACACATTCCCGCTCTGGTGGTGTTTGTCAATGGGCGCTTGTTTAGGCGGAAACCTTACAATTATCGGTGCTGCTGCAAATGTAATTGTTTCAGAAAATGCGGCTGCAGAAGGTCATCCAATTCAATTTCTGAAATTTCTAGCATACGGATTTGTAGTTGTTATAATATCTCTTGCTGTTTGTACAGCTTATATAAAATTAATGTACCTTGGATAAGGTATGGGTAAATAAACAATTAAAAAGAGAAAAGAATTTATAATTTTTTTCTCTTTTTAATATTTCAAACAGTTTTGTGGAGAAACTTGCTTTACCTTTTTATTTTACATTTTAATCAAGATTTTAATTGTATCTTTGGCTTTATTTGCTTCAAAAGCTTCGAGAGCATCATCAATTGAACAGATTTTTGAGATAAACGGTTTGAAGTCTATTCTGTTATTTTCAAGCAGGCGCAGTGCAGGCGGGAATTGCCCGCAGCGTGAACCAAGGACTGTTATTTCATTTATTACAATAGGCGCAAGATTTAGCTCTTTTCCTGTTGCAACTGTACTTTTTAAGACAAGAACTCCTCTTGGTTTAGTTAGTGCCATTGATGTTTCAAAACCTCCTGCCGTACCTGTTGCTTCAACTACAACATCGTAAATATTTTCAACTTTTAAATCCTGTAAAAGTTTTGTTTTAACTCCCTGAGCGGACGCTATATCAAGTTTGTTCTGGTGTTTGCCAACTAAAATAACATCAAGATTTTGTGCGTGAAGCGTAAGAGCTGTTGTTAAACCGAGCTTTCCGTCACCAAGAACAAGAACTTTTTTCATAGGTTCAATGTGCAGCTGTTCAGATATTTCGCAGGCTGCAGCAAGCGGTTCAACAAAAACAGCCTGTTCGTCAGGAACATTATCAGGTACTTCAAAAAGTACGTTCAAAGGCATTGTCATATATTCAGCAAAACAGCCATCTTTGTTAACGATACCGAGTGTATGACGGGCAGGACAGTGGCGGTAATTTTTTTGAGCGCACCATTCGCAAGTTGGGTCATCGCAGCCGTAACTGATTTCAGCTACAACTCTTTTCCCAATCCAGTTTTTATCATCCGGATTATCGGAGTTTACTTCTTCAACAACACCGACAAATTCGTGTCCCAAAACCCCAACATAACCCATATATCCTTTTGTAATCTCATAGTCAGTATTACAAATTCCTGCCAGAGATACTTTTATAAGTGCTTCACCTTTCTTTGCATCAGGTTTTTTATAATTTGTATCAAGTTTTAGTTCGTTATCAAAAACAATTGCTTTCATTCCTCAACTCCTTATTTTGTACTTGTTTTTAGTTTATCTTAAACAAAATATTCTTTCAAATATATGCATTAATTAAAACAACTAAAATGCTTGATTTTACTGTTGCAGAAGTTTTTCAATCAGTGTGAAGTGTTGATATATATTGCTCTCTGGGTTTAGATGTAAACAAATCGTTACAATCCTTATGTAAAAAATCAAAATGTTGTAGTATATTTTTGTACCTGATTTTGAAACAAAGTTAAAACTGCGTAGGATAAATCATTCAAGGGTACAGGGCGAATTACGTCCAATGAAGAAACTGTCATAAATTTTAAATAGTTATTGCATAACTCTGCTTAAAAAAGCTGTTTTGTTATGCGGGAGGAGTTTTAATGCGTCATTGCTGTCAGTTTAAGGCTGATGCTGTATATTGTCTTGAAGATACAAGTCTGTGCTCTTCAAGAACCCTTGCTGTCGGATTTTGTCCGGTATGTAATAAACCTGTTGCCGAGCTTACGGAATATAATTTTGCGGGAGGAATGAACAAAATTTCTGCTGCCGGGGTGAGTGCTCAGGCTCTTATGCAGTCTGTTAACAGTCAGATAAAGCATTCGCTTAAAGAAGTTAATTTATATAAAACAAAGTCAAAGCCTTTTGGCTGGAGGTTTGGTATAAACAAAGAATCCAAAAACGGAGTAATCCGTCAATATGCCTGTGATTTTTACGGCAATAAGGAAGAAGTAAAAAAAATTATCAAACGTAAGCAGATATAGTACACACTTTTTGCCCGAAAGTTTTTTCATCGTTTCACCTTTCTCTCTCGGGGAAGGCATGGTAAGTTGCCTTCTTTCGATACTCCTATATATGTACGTTTACACCCTGCTTTCGGGCTTTTTATTATAAAGGAAGATTTATGAAAAAAACAAAAGTTCCTGATACTAAAGATAAGAAAACGGATATAAATGAAAAGCACATAAAGTTTTACGATAAAACTCTTTCAGCTTTAGAGTTTATTCTTGATGAATACTCACGTGAGTTAACCAGAACAGATACGGATTTTTTTGAGATGCCAAAAAATTCAATAGCAACTCTTGATTTTTTAATATCTGCTATCGGTAAGGTTCAGAAGGGACAACGTCTTGCTCTGGGTTTGAGTGAAGAAGAGTATGAAAACCTAGAGCCAGTGATTAATATTGTAGAAGGATTAAGCGAGGATAAAATATAGTAATGGTTAAAAAAAATATTCGGGTTTGGATTCCAGTGCAAAAAGAGTTTGAAAAATACAAAGACGAGTGCAAAGAACTTTATGAAAGCGTGCAGGATAAAATTACTGATAAGAGTACTTTCGAGTTTATTTGTAAAAATACATTCTTTTATCTGTTTGAAACAGAGGGAAAACTTATTGGCGGAATATACTATTTTGTGCGTGATGACGGAAATTTGTACTTAAATGGTTTTGCAAAAAGAAAAATGCATGATTTATGTTTAAAGTGTTTAAAAATGTCTTTAAACTGGTTTAAAGGAAGGGTATATGCAGAGGCTCAAAACCGTGCATCTGCCCTTTGTTTATTAAGATGTGGTTTTAAACGAAAAAGGAAAAATTTGTTTGAGTTTTCTCATGATATATGATATTATACTTATAAAAATAGGAGTATATATGAAAAAAATATTTATTTTATGTGCAGCATTATTAGTTGGCTTATCCTGTGTTGAGGCTAAAGATTATGTAAAAATGCAGATAAAAGAAATGCAGAAGGCTCAAAAATACGGAACAACCCAAAAGGTTTTGCAAACACAGCCACAGTTAAATGCAGTAACAAATTTACCTGTGCTTAAAGATCCGAAAATTATGAAGTTTGGTGATTACAAAAAAATAAGCAAGGCTGATTATGATATAAAACTGAAAAAAGACGAAGCTGAATACAAAAAAACACAGACAGCAATGCTGAAAAAATCTTCAAAAGCCTACAAAACACAGGCTAATCCGGAAGATTATTACAAAATATACAGAATAGCAGAAAAGATTATAAGAGCTAATAATCTTGATTATATAAACTGGCGTATTGCTATAATAAAAGATACTCAGGAACCGAATGCCTATACAGCTAATACAAATTTTATAGCAATTACAACTGCTATGTATGACACATTTAATAATAACGAAGATGCATTAGCAATGGTAATTGGACATGAAATGGGACACGCTCTGCTCGGGCATCAGAAAAGATTAGATGAAATCAGAGTTAAGCTTGCCCGTCTGGACAGACTCAGAGGTGCGGTAAGCGGTGTTTATACGAGCAGAAGAGCATTTGACATGGCTGTTTCAACCAATAATTATGCAAAAGCAGGCTATGCCATTCAGGTAAGAAGACTTCTTGCTGAGTCAAAGAAAATGGAGTTTGCAGCTGATGTAGAAGGTGCAAGACTTGCTGCTCATGCAGGTTATGATTTGGATAAAGGAATCAATGTTCTGACTTATTTTAATACTTTTTCTGTCGAAAGCGACCGTCACAGTTCACATCCTAATGCGCAAAAGAGGATAGAAAACTTTAATCAGAACAGAAAGTATTTCCCGGAAGAATGGAAAGAAATCGGAGAATACAATATTTATAACTCAAACGTTCTTCCAGCCCAGTTATCTTCGGACAGAAAATCAATGGTAATTTCTGTTCCTGATACAAGGCTTAATCCAAATAAATTTTATTCTCCGGAAACCATGGACGAACTTTATGCAAGGCTGGGTTATATGTATTACAAAAACGGTGAGTTTGCAAAGTCGGCAGAATATTTTGGTGAACTGTTTAAAATAGACCAGACCAATGCGCCTGCTTATTTGTATGCATCTTATGCCAATGAGTATTTGTATAAAAACACAAAAAACTCAAAGTATCTGACTTTTGCTAAAGAATACGCAAAAAAAGCGCAAAGTCTTGATTCCGGGAATAAATACATCAAAGAACAGGTTGATAATTTATAGAATTTGAATAATACAAAATGTTTTTATAAAAACCCACACTTTTAAGTGTGGGTTTTTACTGCGTGGAATTTTTTAATACAGAAAGGAAAATCTTATGACATTTGAATACGTTGTTAACAGTGATTTAGAAGTTAAAAAGTTAAACAGAGAAGATGAAGAAAGTTTAGTTAAAAAAATCTCAAACAAGTTTGTTGAATGGAACTCTGAACGCTCAAGAAATTTGGAAATGGCGCAAAAACTGTCAGATGAGATTTTCTTCAAAAATGAGTTTATTCCCACAGGTGACAAGGCTCAAAGGTGGAAAAGCAAAATCAAGATGTGCAAAACTTTTATGTTTTATCAAACCTTAAAATCATATATCTGGCGTAATACTTATGCAAATGTAAACTCTATGTTTGATGTTTCGGGCGAAAACCACGATTCAAATAATGCAAGCAACAAACAAAAAGCAATGCTTGTTGATATTATGGAAAAAATGGATTATCAGAAAACCTGCGATCAAATCATTGAAAATTCTCTGCTTTACGGAGAGCTTATATCTTTTACTGCCTGGAAAACAGAAACAGAGGAATACCGCAGACCTATAGATTATTTTATTGATAATAACTCATTAGATTTTGATAAGCAGACAAGGATTGCGAATGCAAAAGAAAAGGGAGAAAATTTTTATGTTGACAGTCGGGAAGTGTACAATAATCCTTATATTTACCCCGTCAACCCTGCAGATATTGTTTTTGATTCATCTCTAAGCGACGAGTGGGATTCATGTCCGAAAATTTACAGAGCGTATAAAAATCCTAATGATATTGTGAATAACAGGCTTTATACAATAACTCCGGAACAAAAAGATGAAATATTAAAGCTTGCAAAAAACAGTACAAACAATCGTGTAAAGGGTCAGGATGATATAGTAAAAGGCTCAACGGTTGAAGTTCTTGAACACTGGGGAGATTTGAAACTTCCGAACGGTCAGCTTCTTAAAAACTGGCACGCAGTTATTGTTGCAAGAAAGTACCTTGTTTATTTTCATAAAAATGATGCGCTTATTAACCCATTTTCGTATGGTGCATTTGTTCGTGACCCTGAAACAAAGAGAGGAATAAGTCCTTTGTACTCTGTTCTTTCGCTTTCACAGGTTCAGGAGGATTTGCTCAACAGAACTTGTAATCTTCAGACTTTATCAGAAAATCCGCCGCTTCTTGCTCCTGAAGGTTTTTTTGATGAAGATGAACTCCAGCTTTATCCGGGAAAGATTATTGAATACGGAGATAACCTCACTCCGGCCGCAGCGTTCCAGCAAATGCAGTTTAATCCTCAGATTTTTGTTCAGGATATAACATTTCTTAATGACTTGATGGCAGAGGTATCAGGAATTTTCCCGAATATGATAGGCGCAATTGAGGATAGCGGAACAAAGACAGCAACTGAAATTAACGCAAAAACGCAGGGACAGATTACGAGATTAGCAATGATAGTTGATATGATTAATCAGGATTTGATAATCCCGAATGTTGAAAAGGTTGCAAAACTGTGCGCAGATTTTAAATCAGGAGTTGAAACAATATTTGTATCAAAAGATAATAAACAGGAATATATTGAGATAGATGATTCCGTTCGTCAAGGTGATTACAAATATACGTATTCCGATAACTCGAATATCGCACTTAAGAGTGAAAAAGCGGACCTTTTGGTTAACTCTGTGGAAAAATTTGCTCAGATGCTTCCGCTGAATCTTGAGGAAATATTTATCTGGTATTTTGAGCAAAAAGGGGTCGATAATCCGGAAAGATTTTTGATGGGGGAATATGAGATAAATCAGAAATCCCCTCTCCTAGCAGGAGAGGGTCAGGGTGAGGTGTCAGCTATTAACAATCAATTTGTCCCCTCACCCCTACCCCCTCTCCCGCAGGGCGAGGGGAATAGCTTGAACCCTGAAAATCAACTATCAAATAATTTATCCCCAAATTTACCCCAAAAATTACCCCTAGATATGAATACATTAACTTTGCTTTTTGGATTATTGCAACAAGTTAACAAAGAAAAATGGGATAAAGCAAAAATCAATTAATAAGTGAAAATGGAGAAAAAGCCCAAAACTTGAAAAACTTATAGATAGTTTAGAAGCTATGGCAAAGGCTGAATAATGAACAGTTAAAAAATTAATGCTATAATAAACAAAAAAGGGAGTTTAATATGGCAGTTAAAAAGGTTAGTTTATTTCAAAATCTTAAAAGTATTCTGGCATTTTGGTTTTCTGTTAACGATATTGATGACCATTATGTTATTAAATTTTTTGGAATAAAGTTCTGCAAAAAACATGGGGTAGGGGTAAATATAAAAGAAGTTAATGAGTCCGGTGTAACTACTGAAAAACGAACTCCGCAGGTTATTGTTTCACTAACAACCTATCCTGCAAGAATAAACTCTGTGTATAAAACAATATCAACGCTTTTGCACCAAACCGTAAAACCTGACAGAGTTGTATTATGGCTTGCCGAACCACAATTCCCTGACAAAATTTTACCTGAAAATCTAACAAGATTACAGGAATTTGGGCTGGAAATAAAATGGGCTGAAAAAGATATTCGCTCGTTTAAAAAATTGATACCGTCATTAAAAGAATTCCCTGAAGATATCATTATTACAGCAGATGATGATATTTTTTATCCTGAAAACTTTGTAGAAAATCTTTATAATGCATACTTAGAAAATCCTGAATATATTCACGCAAACAGGGCTTTTATTGTAAAGAAAAAATTAAACGGGAGGCTTTATATAAAATCCAGAAATTACCAGTATAACAGTTCTTATTTGCCTTCATATAAAAATGAGCTTATGTCAGGATACGGAACTCTTTTTCCGCCTCACGCACTTGCGGATATGGCAACAAACGACGCTGTTTTTATGAGTGTTATGCCTACAAATGATGATATCTGGGCATGGGGAATGGCAGTTCTTAATAATAAAAAAATAATGGTTAATAAAAACGGATATAAATTAAAATTGTTAGAAGACAGAACTGTTCAGCAATTTGCACTGAAGGATATGAACAGAAATGATACCACAGTCGGTATGTCAGGACGTGACGGTGTTAATAAGATGTGTGAGCTTTATCCGCATATAAAAGATAATTTAGGTTTCTAGTTTATTGGCTTTTCCGGGTAAACAGTTAAATTTTTAAATAGTCAAAATAAATTTTAATAAGGTACATCAATTTGATGTACCTTATTAAGTTGCGTTTAAACATAAAAAAGAAAGGAATTTTTATGGAAGAAAATCAATTATCACAAGCAGTTGAATCAATGCCGTTAACAGACGATAACACTGATTCAGCAAAAGAACAACAACCTGAAAAAAAGCAGGAAGATAAGTTACAGGACCCTTCTTCGCTTATTCTGGGAAAATTTAAGTCTGCCGAAGATTTGGCCGAAGGGTACAAACAGCTTGAAAAACTTCAGGGTAATCAGTCATCTGAGCTTGGTATGTTAAGAGAAAGAGTTGCATCTATAGACAAAACTGATGAAGTCTTAAATCTGTTCAAAAATGTTTATGAAAACAGGGCAATAATTCAGGAAAGTGTAAAAAAGTATCCCGAATATTTTGCAGACCCTTCATTTAAACAACTTTATACCGAAGGGTATAAAGCTTTTGGTGCTGATCTTGATGTGGATAAGCTTGTTAATTTAATTGAAGGTGTCAGAAAAAGTATTCAGCAGATGAGTCCCAAAGAGTTGGATGAGATGCTCGAAAAGTTGATTTAGGGGGAGTTTAATTAACCCCACCCCTTACTCCCCTCCCTCAAGGGAGAGGGGACTTTTATTTTATAAAAAGAAAGGAAAAAACAAAATGACAACGACAAAACAAATGATTGTTGATGCTTTTTCAAAAGCATTTGACAAACACTTTTACAATGAGCTTGTTATTGGTCAGCTCGCTCACAGTGAACAGAAAAATAATGTTCAGAAAGGCGATGAAGTTAATATCACAATGCCCGGCATGGTGACTCTGTTTGATTATGACGGTGGGGATTTGCCGACTGCCGAAACAGCAACTGTTTCGACCTGCAAAGTTAAATTAGACAGAGGAAAAGCGTTCCATTTTGAACTGTCTGAGATGGAAGAAAAAATGCTTGAAAACGCAGGCGCAGATTCAAAAGACCAGATAGAAGTCGCAAAAGAATACACAGGTGATGCAATAAAGCAGTTTGCAGCATCTGTCGATTCAGCTTATGCAAATTTATATACAAGAGCAGGACATTACCTTGATAACAGTGGTGATGCAATATCTTTGACTTCAGCTGTTGCTAAGGATATTTTTGCTTACATGCAGGCAAAATTCCAGCGTGGTGACGGTAAAGGCCATACAAACTGGATTGACGGTAATATGATTGCAGTTATTCCGCCTGAATACCAGTTCTATTTAGGTAAATTAGATGAACTTAAATACACTGAAAAAGGTGCTGACGAAATTCGCAAAGGTTATATAGGTCATCTCTGCGGCTGGGAAATACTTGTTTCTAACAATATTGCTTCGCCTGAGTCAAACGTATTTTATCCGCTTTTTGGCGTAAGGGGAAAAACACTTGCGGGCGGTATTTCTTCAAACTTAAATACTACATTCTATACACCTGAAAAGAACTTTAACACCTGTTACAAAGGTTACGGTTTATACGGTGTAGGCGCTCCACGTGCCGATTTCTTAGGTACTGTTAAGGTTTCTGCACCATTAGCGTTAAGCTAAAATTGTCGGCTTAGTAAAGCCGACCTGTTTTATCTTAACTACAACTCACGACTCATGAATCACGATTCACAAATAAACAAGGAAAGGAAAATATAAATGGCAAGAGATAAAATAGATGTTCAGTATCCTGTGCTGGACCATACAGAATCAGTCGCAAATATTGCAATTACTAAAACTGATGTAACAGTTGCAAATGGTATTACAATCAAAGATGCGTTCTCAAACAAGAATAACTCTTTATTCATTGTTATTGATAACACAGCAAATGCTTCTTCACTATTAACTGTTAAAGCAGGTGATGCTTACCCTAACTCCATGTTAGGTGATATTGTAATAGAACTTGCAAAAGGTGTTTCTGCAATCCAGCTTGAAGATTTATCAAGATTTCAAAAATCTGATGAATCGATTGATCTGGATTTTGCGCAAGGATTTACCGGTACAATTTATGCAGTTGCTAAATGGGCAGGTGTAAGACCGGTTGAAGAATAATTATTCAGTCTGAAAGTTTTGCAGAGGTTTGAAAAATCAAATCTCTGCAATTTTTAAGTTCGAAGAAAGGAAAAAATGTACAAAATTAAATATATAACTACAGGTCACGAGTTCCTTCTGCCCGATGAAACCGCCAAAGAATTAAAAGAAAAATTCCCTAATGATTACAAAATTATTGAGAAGAACGGGAAAAAATTTACTGATAAAAAGACAATTATAAAATACAAAGACGGTTCAATAAGGGAACTGGTAGTGGAAGAACCCCTCACCCCCACCCTCTCCCGCAAGGGGCGAGGGGGTGTCTGATGAAAACTTTAGAACAATTTTTAGCCGACCTTGGTGCTCGTGAGTCCGGTGGTAATTATAAAGCGTTTAACAAGTTTGGGTATGCCGGAAAGTATCAGATGGGCGAAATGGCACTTGTTGATGCGGGATACTATACCAAACCGGGAAAAAAATATAACAATGACTGGTCAGGAAAATTTTTGGGAAAAGACGGAGTGAGATCTATTCAGGATTTTTTAAATAATCCGGCTGCTCAGGAAAATGCCCAGATTGTTTACAAGAAAAAACAATGGGGATACTTAAAAGCCACAGGTGCGCATAGTTATATCGGAAAAACTATAAACGGATATAAAATTACACCCTCAGGACTTCTCGCCGGAGCTCATCTCAAAGGTGCCGGCTCAGTCATTAAATATCTAAAATCTAACGGACAAATTATAGAAAAAGACGGGTTTGGAACATCTGTTGAAAACTATATGAAAAAGTTTGCCGATTATGATGTTACCCACATTACAGTTTAAAAATAATTGAAAGGAAATAGTATGACGTTAACTTTTTTAGACCTGTATAACACTGCTGCATCTCAGGACTTCCAAAAGGTCTGATACAAAGAAATCATGAAGGAGAATGCTGCATAAGAATAAACTCACGTCCTTTAAAATTAATAAAAGACAGATTTTTAACTGAAGGCAGGCAAGGAATTCCTGAAGGTTTTTATATCAGAGGCTCAAGGCTTATTCTTTGTCCTGCTCCGAGTGAAAAATTCATCGTAACGATTGATTATCTGACACTTGCGCTCGGTGAAGACAAAAACGGTGAAGATATTTTCACGCTAAAAAATGATGACGATATAATATCTGTCCCGGAACACCTTGAAGAAATCTTTAAATCAGCGGTTATATCCCGAACGATGTTAAAAGCTATATCATCTGAGGGTGATGAAAATTATTCCGCTTACAAGAAACAGTCAGAAATAGCGTACAGACAACTGGTAAAATATTCAAAGGGGGTGTGGCACGATAAGGCAATTAAAATTTAGGGAAAATATATTTGCTAAGGTGGCTATTATTATACGATTAATAGTGTTATAAACATGTCATTCTGAGGGAAACAACCGTTTAGTCCCGAAGAATCTCTATAATTTATAAGTTATGGCGATTCTTCACCCCTGAATTGTCATTGGGCTCAGAATGACATGATTTTACTCTAACATTGAATATAACTACTTTTGCTGGTTTATAATTTTACCAAAACAAAAGCCCCGTTGTGTGAATACAAAAAGGGGCTGAAAATTGTAAGTAAGATGTAAGATTATATAAGAGAGTTATGTGTTTTTGTAAGTAAATATTCAGTGAGATTCTTGAGGGTATTCTGTTCCCTCACCCTATCCCTCTCCCGTTGGGCGAGGGGATTTTTCTGGTTTTGCTCACTCTTGCCAAAATCCGCTGTCTTGCTCGCTCGCGTTGAACGGGTCTGCGGTTTTTCTTTTCAGAAGCAAAGCTTCTTCCAAAGAAAAGACCTTC
>CACWIL010000049.1 GCA_902760905.1 uncultured bacterium | reverse complement strand
TACTGAGCATAAGCGAAGTATCTCATAAAATAGAGATTCTTCGGGCGAAATTGATTAATGCCCTCAGAATGACGATATTTTAAATTAATTTTGTGTAAAATTGTATATAATTACCTTTTTTTATTTATGCAAAAACAATTCTCATTGGTAAGATTTGCCTTTTTCTCTCAAAATGCGTTTGCCTTCTGTGTTAACATGTCCGTCATAAGTCAGATATTTTTTAACATCACTTTCCGGAACACCGGCAGCTTTTAACTGGCGTGTGTTGTATTCTGTTCTTTTTGTAACGGTTTGTGCGATATGATTTTTTTCTTTTTCAATTATTTTTTTTCTTGTAGATTCCTTTGTATCGGGACAGAATTTTTTTATTTCTACAAAAGGCAATAACTTTTCAGCTGCATTAGCAGAATTATGTGAGCCATTAACTCCTCCGGAGGTAGTTCTTTCAAAAACATCAGTAACCAGTGAGGGTTTAAGTTTATACTGAAAACCAAATATTCCGGGATTCTCTGCATTTGAACGAAAATTCGTATTGTATCCGCTAAAATTATTAAATGCGTTTATAGGGTTTATCATTTACACATACCTTCCTGTATTTATAAAAACAACGGAGTGCAAAATTTTGCCTTTTTTTATAAAAATATTTACAAATGTTTATATATTCTTAATTTGTAAAAGTAATATTTGTGTTAAAATAATTAAGTGAGAATAGGAGAGGTTTATGTGCGGAATCGTTGGATATATAGGAAATAAAACTGCAGCAGATATTTTACTTGAGGGATTAACAAGTCTTGAATACAGAGGTTATGATTCTTCCGGTATAGCATTAAATATTGACGGAAAAGTCCAGTTATTTAAGGCTCAGGGCAAACTTCAAAATCTCAGAAATATTGTAGAAAAAAATTATTCCGAAATATCAAAATCAACAATTGGCATAGGTCATATCCGCTGGGCAACACACGGTGTTCCGTCAGTTGAAAATGCCCATCCTCATACATGCAATTGTGGCAGAGTTGCTATTGTTCATAACGGTATTATCGAAAACTATAAAGAACTGAGAGTAAAACTGGAAGCTCAGGGTTGTACATTCCGTTCACAAACTGATACAGAAACAGTTGCTCATCTTGTTGCATCAAAATACGCACAAACAAAAGATTTAACTGAAGCAGTAAGACTTGCTACCCTGGAAATTGAAGGAGCTTATGCTTTAGCCGTTATACATCAGGACGTTAAAAACACAATTGTTGCAACAAGAAGAAATGCACCGCTGGTTATAGGTTTTGGTGAAGGTGAGAATTTTGTTGCTTCTGATATTCCGGCTTTGATTCAATATACTAAAAAAGCAATGTATCTTGATGATAACCAAATTGTTACCTTGACTCCTACAAGTGCAAATGTTATTGATATAGAGAAAAATGAAATACCGCTAAAGATAGAGACACTCCCCTGGGAACCTGTTGCTTTATCAAAAATGGGCTATAAGCATTTTATGCTTAAAGAAATTCATGAGCAGCCTGATATTGTACGAAATGTTTTATCAGGAAAACTTAAAACTATTGATGAACCAATCTCTTTAGATGAAGTAACTTTGGATAAAGCAAAATTAAAAGATTTAAACAGAATCCAAATTGTTGCTTGCGGAACATCACTTCACGCAGCAATGGTTGGTAAATATATAATTGAAGACTTTTGCGGAATACCTGTTGAAGTTGAAGCTTCAAGCGAATATATTTACAGAAAAACAATTACAGATGAAAATACTCTAGTAATAGGTGTTTCTCAGTCAGGTGAAACGGCAGATACAATTACTGCAATAAGATTAGCGAAGAAAAAGGGTTCGCATATTCTTATTGTAACAAACAGGCCAGATTCAACGATGGCTCGTGAAGCAGACAGTCTTGTTCCTGTTAATGCCGGTATTGAAGTTTCTGTTGCCGCAACAAAATCTTATATGGCACAATTGATTTCATTCTATTTGCTAGCAATTTATATGGCAGAAGTTAAAGGTTCAATATCAAAAGAAGAAATTTTGGATATGAAACACGAACTCATATTGCTTCCGCAAAAGATTGATAAAGTTTTAACACATAAGGATGATGTTCAGAAGATTGCCAGAAAATTCTCTTCATTTAAAGATTTTATTTTTGTTGCACGTGGAATAAACTTCCCTACAGCATTAGAAGGTGCTTTAAAATTAAAAGAAATCAGTTATATTAATGCAACAGGATATTCAGCCGGTGAACTTAAACACGGTCCTATTGCTATGTTAGATGACTCCATGCCTGTTCTTGCAATTTTAATGAAAGGTAAAGTTTACGAAAAGATTTTATCAAACGCAGAAGAAGCAAAAGCAAGAAATGCAAGAATGATTGCCCTTACTGATTCAGAAGATACTAAATTAGAAGAACTTTTTGAAAACGTGATAAGAGTTCCTGAAATATCAGAACTGCTTTCACCTGCTCTTGCGATAGTACCTTTGCAATTACTTGCATACTATATTGCAGAGTTCCTTGGTAAAGACGTTGACCAGCCAAGAAACCTTGCAAAATCTGTTACAGTAGAGTAAAAGCAAATATGAAAATATTTAAAATTTTTAATTCAAATATTAAACCAAAAACTCAAAATTTAATTCCTCCGATTATTTATGATAGGAATAATGTTACTGTTGATGAGTTTAAGCAATATGTTAAGTATTTAGCTGAAAATAAAATCAACAGAACATTTATTGAGCCAGATAAATTTATTACCCAAGAAGAAAGAGAATTGCTCAAAAATAAAGAACAAGAACTTCAAAAATACAAAGATTTTGTTCACTATTTAGCTAAAAATAATATTAACAGAACTTTTTTGCAATAAGCAGGTTTAAATAGCAAAAAAAATATTTATGTGTTTACATTTGAATATGGATATAACAATTAACGATTTATCTTTTCGTGCAAAGCTCGGTAAAAACATTATAAAAAAGATTAATAAAGAGTTTAATTACGACAAAATAAGAACTGACAAATTTGCTCAGCTTTTTGAAGATACTTTTGTTTCTAATCTTGATAAAGAAACAGTTGTTGATATAAATAAAAAGCGTAATTTTATCTTTAGCAATACTAATTTTCCCGAAGTAAAATACCAGCACATCTTTAAAATTACAGAAACGGGAAGTGTTGCCAGAACTCTTATCAACGAATGTTCAAGACTCTTTGGTGAAGGCGAAAATTCTTTGTTTAAAGTTATCATCGGGAAATATTTAAGCAATGGAAAATCTCCTGAAGAGTTAAAAGAATTGGCAAAAAATATTATTACTCCTAAAAGCAAAAAATCTTTTTTAGAAAAATTTAAAGTTGCAGAAAGAATAAAGAAGGAATATCCCGACACAAAATATTCCAAAGATGAATTTACATATATAGAGAATCTAATGCTACAGGAAGAAGCAGAAACTCCAGGAACAGAATTGTATAATTTGGTTCACAGTTTAGATAAACTTGAGCTGGATTTTTCTGTATAAATACTTAAACTGATAAAAAATAAATGTTTGTGTTATTCTTATAAATATGCAAGTTGTATCGAAATTAGTCGAAATTGAAAATAACGGTCAGCCAACGACCGAATACATAGAAAAAGAGTTAACAAAACTAAACATTAACCCTTTAAGATGGGCGATTGTTTATGTTAGTGATAAGATTATAAAGGTAAGTGTTGCAAATTTTAAGGAATAAGAAGGTAAATTATGACTATGACACAATTAAAATGTGATATTAAAGACATCAGCCTTGCTGAACAAGGTTTAAATAACATTCAATGGGCAATGAAAGACATGCCTGTTTTGGAACAAATTAAAAAAAGATTTATTGAAGAAAAACCGTTTGCAGGATTAAGACTTGCTGCATGCTCTCACGTTACAAAAGAAACAGCTGCTCTTTGTATAACAATGCAGGCTGGCGGAGCTGATGCGATTCTTGTTGCATCAAACCCTCTTTCAACACAGGATGATGTTGCAGCAGCATTGGTAAAATATTACAACATACCTGTTTTTGCAATTGCCGGTGAAACAGTTGAACAATACAAGTCTCACATTAGAGAAGCCATTAATCACCAGCCTCAGCTTATTATTGAAGACGGCTGCGATTTGGTTTCAATGCTTCACGCTGAATATCCGGGACTTGCTGATAAAGTTATCGGTTCAACAGAGGAAACAACAACCGGTATCATCAGACTTCAGGCAATGGAAAAGGAAGGAATGCTTAAATTCCCTGCAGTTGGTGTTAATACAAGTTTAACAAAACACCTTTATGACAACCGTTACGGAACAGGACAAAGTGCTATGGATGGTATTATGAGAGCAGCAAATATTCTTATTGCAGGCAAAACAGTTGTTATTTCTGGTTACGGCTGGTGCGGTAAGGGTTGTGCTCTGAGAGCAAAAGCTTTAGGTGCAAACGTTATTGTATGTGAAGTTGATCCTCTTAAAGCTCTTGAAGCTGCTATGGAAGGATACAGAGTTATGCCGATTGCTCAGGCTGCTCTGGAAGGTGATATATTCCTGACTGTTACTGGTGACAAACACGTTGTTGATATCCAACACCTTCTTTCTATGAAAGATGGAGCAATGGTTGCTAACGCAGGTCATTTTGACTGGGAAGTTAATGTTAACGGATTGAAAGAGTTTACAACTGAAATCAAGAGAATCAGACCATACTTAGATGAATACAAATTAAATAACGGAAAATCCGTTTACGTTCTTGCAGAAGGCAGACTTGTTAACCTGGGTGCTGCAGAAGGACACCCTGCTTCAGTTATGGATATGAGCTTTGCTAACCAGGCATTAGGTATGGAATACATTGTTAAAAACCAGGGCAAACTGGCTAACAGACTTCATACTCTTCCTGAAAGTGTTGATAAGAGTATTGCAGAACTAAAACTTAAAACAATGGGTATAAATATTGATACTCTTACTCCTGAGCAGGAAGAATATTTAAATAGCTGGAAATTATAATATCAGTTATTAAGAGAATAACAAAAAACGGCACTTTCAAAGTGCCGTTTTTTGTTAAAAAGGCAAACTCCTGCAGCTTAAAGTTGCAGGAGCTATTGAAAGGACCTTTTATTATATATTATATAGTTGGTACAAGTTTTACTAGATTAAGTTCAATGCTATTGATGGCATTTGGTTTGCTGTTGATAACAATGTTGCTGTTGATTGCTGCAATATCTGGAACTTAATGTAGTTAGAAGATGATACCGCTACGTCAGCATCTTTGATTGTTGAGTTAGCTTCAATAAGATTTTCTCTCTGAACATCAGTTGATGCAATTGCAGACTCTAATCTGTTCATATAAGCACCAATTTTTGTACATCTTAAAGAAATGTTATCGATAGCTTCATCAACGAATGTTATAAACTCACGAGCTGCATTATCATTTCTGTAGATAGCACGGCACATATTTGTAATTGAAACAGTTTTTGACTGTTCCATTAACTTATAATCTACGATTTGACCGTTTACTACAGTTTTATTTTCGGCCATAGCTGCAGTCAGTGCAGATTCATATGAACCGTCAAGATATTGGATTTCTCCGTTAATTATAATTGGTTTTCCATTTTCATCAATTTTACGAGCTCTGTATTCATATTGATTTTCATCAGATGAATAATTAAGGTTAATATAACCCGGACGAGTTTTTGAAACGTGATCATTATTAGCTTTAAAACCAAAAATAACTGTAGATTTAGCACTGTCAAATAAGAACGCATCCATTTTTATAACGCATCTTTTGTCTGAATATAAACCTACCTGAAGGTTTATATCAGTTTGTCTTGAACCATCAAGCAAATATGTGTCATTGAAGTCTGTAATTTCACAAAGACGGTTAATTTCGTCCATTCTCTGCTCAACTTCCAATGCCAGTGCATTTAATGATGCAGAACCGTAAGTTCCGTTTGCTGCCTGCATGGTCAAGTCACGAATTCTTTGTAAATAATCATTGATAATATCAAGAACACCTTCTTCGGTTGTTAACATATCCAACCCCATTTGAGAGTTCATTTCAATGATGTCATAGCCGTTAATTTTTGCTTCCATACCGGCTGAAACGGCGTAGCCGGCCGCGTCGTCTTTCGCACTATTGATTCTAAAGCCTGTTGATAACTGCTCCATTGCAATATTCATGCCTTTGGTAGCTGATTTCAAATACTTTTGACAGGTCAATGACGAAAGGTTCGTGTTAATTGTAATTGCTGCTGTCGATGCCATAATAAATTTCCTTTCAATAAATTTATATTTTGCCTTTCATTTTCTATATCGGCAAAACTTTTTCAGACTTTACAACTTTAGTTATAGAATCCTCTATATGGAGGATAAGCGTGACGTAAAGTGCTGATTCTATTGAATTTTGAAAATTCGTAAATTATGATTTTTTATTTGTTTGTAATTTATTCTCAAACTTTAGTTGTAGAAAAACGGGGTGAGTGCATGCAATCACCCCGTTTTTCATTACACGTTTATATATTATAACTTATAATACATTTCTCTTATAAAATAGTTCTAAAAGTTTTTCTTTGTTGAATCGGAAGTAGATGGTTCATTAATTATAATACTAAAAGCATATCTGTGATTGCTTTTTGCGGTTAAATATCCTGCAATTGAACTTATATCAGACAAAGTTCCTGTTTTTGCTTTGAGGTTATCTTTCAATGGGATAAGTCTTGTTGAAAGAGTGCCCTGTCCGGGAGATGCCATATTTTCTAATACTTTATTATCTTTGTTCTTAATCAGGAAGTCTGTGATAAAATCCGTATCAATAAGGTTGTTTTTGGAAACTCCGCTTGCATCAACAATGCGGATTCTTGAATTATCTATACCGAGTTTATTACAATACTCATTAAACAGTTGGATGCCGTCTGTGTCCGTACCTTGTTTTTTGTAATATTTACCGCCTGCAAGTTTTGCCATTGTTTCGATAACCATATTATTACTGTTATACAAAACATCATTTAGTGCTCTTGACACTGGATGCTCTATATGGCCTACATAGATATCAGAAACATTCTTTTTTGAGTCTGTATAAGGAGCTTTAAGGTATATATTTCTGTCTTCCATTGCATCTGTAAGTTTTTTGTTGAAATACATTCTTAAATTATTATTGGTAATAAAATATATTGCCGGTGAACTTACTGTTCCTTCTAATTTAACAGTATTGGCTGATATTATATTATTTCTTGATATTGTAATGTTATTATTTTCTCCTGTTTTAACATTGTTATAAAATAGAATTGGTGATTTTTGCGGATTAATTATGTATGCAGATTTATTCATATCTGTTGGCATAACAGTTATCTTTGTTAAATTACCGTCAAGATTGAATGAATTAAATCGGGGCATAAAAGAATTCAGGTCATCATCCCATTGCCAGCCTTCTCCCCAGTCTTTATTTTCAATTATAGAGTTATCAATATATATTTTTTTTACTTTATCAGAATTTATTTTTTTTACCAGATTATCCAGATCAGATGATTCCAAATACGGATCTGCACCGAGTTTTATCAGATAACTGTCTTTGCCTCTTAAATAAAGTTCTGTTTTAAAAGTGTAATTATCACCCAGTGCCTCCATAATGGGAACTATTGTTAAAATCTTTTGAACTGATGCCGGATGCATCAGTAAATGTTGGTTACGTTGATAAACAACTTTTCCCGTATCAATATTTTTAATAGATATTGCAATCGAATTTTTTGAAATGCTGGAGTCATTTATCAAAGAATCAAAGCTTTTATGCAAACTTTTTGCCTGTGTTGCGGTGCACATAACAAATAACAAAAATACAAGAATTAACAGTTTTTTCATTTTATAATTACCTCATATGAGTTTTTAATATCTTTTAAAATAGTACATTTATTTCGGAATTCGTACATTAGTGGTAAATTAATTTCTGCATAAATGCCGCCTTCTATTTCCTCAATTTCATCCATAATTTTGCCCTCGTAATCAATAATCATGGAGTGACCAAGATTCTCTTTGCCGTCAGGAAGCAAGCCTGTTTGAGTTAATGCAACCATATATGTCTGATTTTCTACTGCACGTGAAGTTGTCATTGTATCCCAGGGAATTTTTTTTGTTTTTCCCCAGGCTGCCATATTAACAAGAATATCAGCCCCTGCTTTTCTATACGCTCTGTATATTTCCGGGAAACGAATATCAAAACAAATAGTTAAACCGATTTTTATTCCGTCAAGTTCTGCCATCACAGGATTAGAACCTCGTGTAATAATGTCACCTTCATTATCTCCATAATATGAAAAAAGGTGATTTTTGTCATAAACAGCCACAACATCTCCTTGTCTGTTTATAACCGGACACGAGTTGTAGCATTTGCTTCCTTCTTTGCGTATAAAACTTCCGCCTAATATATTAACTTTATATTCAGAAGCTATTTCGGATAACATTTTTACAGCTTTTGAGTTTTCAAGTGTTTCAGCAGTCTTCAGAAAAGCAGGAACATGCCAGCCGGTAGTCCAAACTTCCGGCAAGAAAACAAAATCAGCCCCTTCGTATTTTTCCAGATTGGCAATTAAAAGATTTCTTACAGTTTCAATATTCAGCTCTAACTCGCCAATTATGGATTCCATTTGAATTGCGAGGATTCTGACCATTTCCTTTTGAACTGCCCCCATAGATACACCTCTTTAAATGCTAAAGGAATTCTTTTTTCCAAATCATCAAGACTTTCCTG
>CACWIL010000048.1 GCA_902760905.1 uncultured bacterium | reverse complement strand
TAATTTTTCATGAGCATCAAGTATTAATGACGTCTTAAATCCCTGCGGTGTTTGAGTATTATATAATTTTGAACGATCAATAGTCCTTATTATCCGGCCGGTATCATCAACTTCTTTGATAGTGTCGGTTGTTTTTGTCATTACAGATACTGCATCATATTTAACAGTATATTCTATTGTATTTTTAATTATATCTTTAGTTACAAGGGGTCGTGCACCGTCATGAATGAGCACATATGGAGTCTTAACACATTTAAGAGCGTTATAAACTGATTTTTGCCTTGTATTCCCGCCTTCTATAATACTAATTATTGAACTTTGAAACATTTTATTTAATACATCAATAATACCGGAATTTGCAGATATAATAATATCAGAGATTTGCTCTATATCAATAAACTTATTTACTGTTTCTTCTATAACTGATAAGTCATTAATTTTTTCAAGCAGTTTATTAGTTTTGCCGTATCGGGATGATGTACCACCAGCAGTAATAATTACGGAAAATTTATTCATTACAATCTCCAAAATGATTAAATACATTTAAATCAGCATAGTTACAGAATTTATCTCCTGAGATATTTAATCTGACTCCGTCATATTCTTTAACTTTACCAATAACATGAACATCTGTAAATAAACTAATATACTTTTCAGGAACAGCTGCCACTAAATTATAATCCTCACCGCCAAACAAAACAAAATCTTTGTTAATATTCTCCAAATGCGGTATAGAAAAATAGTCCGATACAATTGAAACATCACTCGCTTCAGCAATTCTGTACAAAGCATCTGCTAAACCATCAGAAGTATCCATCATTGCGTATGGTTCTTTAACAGTAGTTGAAATTATTTTAGATAAATTATAATCTAACTCAGGTTCAAGATGAGTTTTAATAAGTTCATGATTATTGCCATTTATTTTAAGTTCATTTAATCCGGCCGCAGAAGAACCGTACATACCTTTTGTAATAACAAAATATCCCGGTTTTGCATTTTTGCGTGATGATATATTACGGTTATTTGCAATTCCAATTACAGTTATCGAAATTACAATTTTATCCGGAGAACCTGTAACATCACCACCAATAACACTGATACCATTAAGAGCTGATTTTATACCCATGTAAAACTGTTCAACAAAATCGGAAGAAACGTTGTTTGGCAATGATATAGAAACTGATAAATACTTGGGTATTCCGCCTGAAGCCAGAATATCACTTATATTTACAGCTGCGGATTTATATCCCAGCTGATATGGAGTACACCATAGTCTTTTAAAATGAATATCCTCGACTAAACTATCCTGTGAAACTAAAATGCCTAAATCACGCAAATATGCACAATCATCACCTATATATTCATCACCAATAATATTTTTTATAGTTTTAATTATATTTATCTCATTCATATACTTATAATACACCAAAATATCTTAATATTCTTGATTTTAGCTGATATAACTGTTAGAATAAGCCTATGAGGGATTATGAACCATATTATACAGAAGATGGCTCTATAGGGCTTTATTCATTTGCTGATAAGGATGTATATCATTCAAAATTTGGCGCCATTACTGAAGCATGGGAAAAATTTGTATTGCCTTCGGGCATTGAAAAAATGCTCAATAAAAAACAGGAAATTAATGTACTTGATATATGTTACGGAATAGGATATAACACAAAAGCATTAATGTCTTTTGTAATAAATAAAAATATTAATAATATAAAAAACAAAAAAATTTCAGATAAGCTACGTAATATCGTTTCGATATATAACAATAACAAATCTGATAAAAAAAACAAAAAAATATCATTACATAACGATACGATACATGATAATAACACAGTAAATCTCAGCAGAATAAATATTGACTGCATGGATATCAATGAAGAACTTTTAAAATTATCTCCGCTTTTTAAAACAATAAAAACACCCGGAGAAGTTTATGAAGAAATTGTACCCGGAATTTTTTCTTGTTTTGATTCTTATTACAAATTGAAAAAAATATATGAAAACATAGCACGAATATTTTACCCAAAGAACAGAAAAGAGATAACAGAGCTACTCGATTTAAAATTTAAAAACATGCATATAAATAAAGAGTATAAAATTAATGAACTTGTTAATTATATATTATTGAACAAAATGCAAATTGATTTTAATGATAATTATCTGACAGATGAAATAAAAAAAATTCTAACAGAAAGACCAACTTCAAGATTTTTTGCAAAGTCACTGATAAAATATGCTAAATTTAATCAATTTTGGGGGTATAATTTAACATCTAACAGTATTTTATCGACCTTCTTACATAATATATATTATGCCACTCTATCGAAGCGTTATAAAAATATTAATTTTAAGGCAGCTGAAAGACTGTTTAACCTCAACTTTAATATTGGGGACGCCAGAAAAAGCATAAAACGTTCAAAAAACACCTACAATATCGTATTCCTTGATGCATTTGCATATACAAAAGCTCCTCAGCTATGGTCTGTGGAATTTATTAAAGAAATATACGATCATTTAGCTGATGACGGCATATTACTGACATATTCAAACTCCGCACAAATCAGAAATACATTACTTGAAAATAATTTTTATGTCGGAAAAATTTATAATAAAAATGCTGATAAATTTGTTGGCACGATTGCTTCTAAAAATAAATTGAAAATTAAATATCCTCTGAATAATTATGAGATTGGATTATGCAATACTACTGCAGGAATCCCATATCACGATCCAAATCTCTCTTATACAAACAAAGAAATTCTTGAACTACGTGAATATGATTTTAAACACAGTAAGCTGATGAGTTCATCAAAATATATGAAAATAAGGTCATTGAGAGGTAATAATGATAAGTAATTCTTATGATTTAATTGTAGCAGGCGGAGGTACAGCCGGATGTTCATGCGCATATACAGCTGCAAAATCAGGTTTAAAAGTACTTTTAATTGAAAAAAACTCTTTCCTCGGCGGCAGTATTACTTCTTCATTGGTAATTCCTGCTATGAAAACTTCTGAAAACGCTATAAATACTGATTTCTTTAATTTATTATATAACGAACTACACTCTGTTAACGGCGCTTCTGAATACTCTGACGGGAACAAAGGCTGGTTTAACCCTGAATTAACCAAAATAATTCTTGATAAATTATTAAAATCAGTTAACGTAGAGATACTTTTTGAATCAAATATAAAATCTCTGGATAAAAAATTATCATCATATATCGCAACGATAGAGAATGATAACATCGAAGTTTTTCAAAACGGTTTATTGTCACATATCGAAACGAAGTATGTTGTGGATGCAACCGGAGATGCAAAAATTTGTAAATTACTTAAATGTGAATTTTTAAATAAAAATGAAGATAAAACACAACCGATTAATCTAAGGTTCATAATGTCCGGAGTTAATATAAATCTATTTTCAAAATGGTTAACAGATTATGATAAGGACAGAAATGTAACTACATCTTGTTATACAGACAACACTACACTATTATCTACTGCTTATACATGGGATGATGGTACAAACTGGGCTTTAAAGCCAATATTTAAAGAAGCCGTTAAGCGGGGAGTAATCACAGAAGAGGATTCTAACTATTTTCAGATATTTTCAGTAGCCGGAACACAAGACTCCGTTGCATTTAACTGTCCCAGAATCTTAGACAGAAACTCATCTCGTTCTGATGCCTACATTAAAGGCAGGGAAAGTATTTTAAGACTGTCTGACTTTTGCCGAAAATTCTTCCCCGGATTTGAAAATGCATACATATCATCTATTGCAAACTCTCTTGGTGTAAGAGTTTCAAACAGAGTAAAAGGTAAATATGTTTACACTCAAAATGATTTATTAACTGGCAAAAAGTTTGAACATCCTGTAGTAATATCAAATTATCCGATAGATGTTCATTCTTCAGACAAAAACAGCTCTAAGCTAGAAAAAGTAAATCAGGAATACCAGCTGCCTGTTGAATCTTTAATAGTCAATGATAATCTTTTTGTTGTAGGAAGATGTATTTCAGCTGAGTTTGAAGCTCAGGCTGCATTAAGAATAATACCATCTTGTTTTTCTATGGGCGAAGGTCTTGGGAAATATCTGGCATCTGTTAATACGGAATCTCAACAATAAATGTAGAGCCGTTATTAACCTCACTTATAATTGACACCTTACCGCCATGAAGCTCAGCCAATTCTTTTGTAATTGTCAACCCGAGTCCTGTTGAGCTTTCCTTCTTTGTATATGCATTATCAAGCTGTACAAACTTAGCAAAAATCTTGCCGTGATATTTAGGGTCAATTCCGACTCCATTATCGTGCACAGCAATTTTAAAACATTTATCATTTGATATTGAGGCAATATCAACAATATCATTTTCAGGTGAATACTTAATTGCATTACTTACAAGATTATAAAGGATTTGCTGAATTTTCTGATAATCAGCATATACTTCAAAATCATTGTCTACATCAGCATTGATTGAAATGCCTTTTTTAAGAGCAAGAGGCATTAGAATATTTTTAACCTCTGACACTGCTCTTGATATAAAGAACCTGCTTTTTACTATCTTCATAGCATGAGCTTCTATTTTTGACATATCAAGTATTTCATTAATCATGCCCAAAAGGTGCGTTCCGGAAGCTTTTATGTCATTTATATATTCTTCCTGTTTATCATTAAGATTTCCGTACAACTTAGCACTCAGAATATCTGCAAATCCCAGTATTGAGTTCAGAGGTGTCCTGAGTTCATGCGAAATATTAGCCAAAAATTCATTTTTAACTCTGTCAGCTTCAAGTATTTTTTCATTTTGTTCTTTTATAACTTTATAAGCGTTATTTTTTTCAACAATACCATCTTTTAAAGCTTTAAGCTGTATTTTAAAAACATTGGAAAGTTCACTGTCTTTTAAAATATAAGATAATATTGAAACTGCTGCATTTAAGCAATCTAGATCTTGTTTTTTATAAAAATCCTGTTCTTTTTTAGATAAAACAACAATACCAAATACCGTCGATTTAATCATCAATTTAGATATTATATAAGAGTTTTGATTAAATTGATTCAATTGTAGCAACTGAATAATTTTATCTGACGGATTAAATACATTTCCTTTTTTATCAAAAACAAACGCTTTTAAATCTTTGTTTAAATCAAAAGTTTGTTCACACTTGTAGTCAGTGTGTTTTTTATAACTGAATTTAAGCTGCAAACTATCAGGATTTGCAAAATAGATAAAACCCTCATCAAAAGCAAGAATTTTTTCAAGCTTTCTGAAAATATTAATTTCGCCTTTGATATCCGTTTCAAACAAATTCGGTAAATATTCAAGCAATTTTTCCGTAGATAAAACAGCCATAATAACCTGCTCCCTTAACCTGCTGACAGAGAAAATATATCATATATTTCCTGATCTGACAATTCTGTAATAATTTTTTCACCTTCATAGACAGCCAAATCAGCAAGCTCTTTTTTAGTTTTAAGCATCTCATCAATTTTTTCTTCAAATGTTCCCAGCGTAATCATCCTGTGTACCATAACATTTTTGTCCTGACCGATACGATATGTACGGTCTGTAGCCTGATCTTCAACAGCAGGATTCCACCATAAATCATAGTGAATAACATTTGTTGCACTTGTCAGGTTCAAACCTGTACCGCCAGCTTTAAGCGAAAGAATCATAACCCGGCGTTCGTCATTATTTTGAAAATCATTAATTAAAGCTTCACGTTGAGGTACCGTAAGCGACCCATGGAAGAAAGAAGGTTCTGTATTACATTCATCAGCAAGAATTTTTGTTAATATATCACCCATTTCCTTATATTGCGTGAATATAAGCATTTTTTCATTATTATCAATAATATTATTAACTAAGTCAACACATTTTTCAGCTTTACCCGAAAGCTCTTTTGATAAATCACCATTTTTAAGAAATTGATACGGATGGTTGCATATTTGCTTTAATGCGGTTATAAGCTTAAATATATTTCCTCTTCTGTTAACACCGGTAAATCCGCTGATTTTATCCATCATTTCATTTAAAGTCTTTTCATATAAAAGAGCCTGAGGTTTTGCTAAATAGCAGTAATCGTTAATAACCATTTTATCAGGTAAATCTGAGATTACAGCTTTATCTGTTTTAAGACGTCTTAAAACGAATGGTGACACAGAAAGTTTTAGTTTTGATGCTCTTGAATGCTCTTTAAATTTTTCAATAGGCACTGCATAGCTTTTTTGGAACTCTTTTAACGAGCCTAAATAACCCTTATTAATAAAGTCAAAAATACTCCAAAGTTCTGTCAGTCTGTTTTCTACCGGTGTACCTGTCATAGCAATCTTAATATCAGACTTCATTGATTTTATAGCAAGTGTTTGTGCTGTATCAGGATTTTTTATGTTTTGGGCTTCATCAACTACAACCATTCCCCAGGGATTTTTCTTCATTTCTTCAACATCTATCCTCATAATAGCGTATGTTGTAAGAATAACGTCAGCTTTTAAATCCAATTTTCTGTCTAAACCATGATAAGTAGAAACCTTCAGAGAAGGACCAAACATTTTTAGCTCTTTAATCCAGTTACCGATAAGTGTAGTTGGACATATAACCAAAACAGGATTATTAAGCTTTTTATCATCTTTAAGCTTTAATATTAGAGCAATAACCTGAATTGTTTTACCTAACCCCATATCATCAGCCATACAGCAGCCAAAACCTTTAGACACATTTGTCCATAGCCATTTTAATCCTGTTTGCTGATATGGTCTTAAATCACCTGTTAATGTTTCAGGCTGAGTAACATCAACCGGTTTTGCAAAATCTTTGATAACACTTGCATAAGCATCATCATAATTAAACTCATAATTTTGCAGCTGCCCGGACATAGATGCGTGAATAAGCTCAAGACGTGACATTTTTTTATGGTTAGCATTTTTTATCTGATCAACAAGTTTAAGACCTTCTGCCTTATCAACAAGGATATATTTACCATTATACTGAATAAGTCCGTTACTGTTACCGACCAGCTTTTCAAACTCCTGAAGGGATATTTTTTCATCACCTAGAGAAATTTCATACGAAAACTCCAAAATATCATCAAGCGAAATTGCAGACGAAGATACAGTATTGAATATTCTCATAAGTTCTGCAGAGCGTGATTCTTTGACTTTTGCATTAATAGAAGCTCTCGGAACAATTATATTTGTCAGTTCATCCGGTAAAATTACATCTATTTGTGCCTTTTGAAGATAGTAAGCAGTCTGTGCAATAATCTTATAAACTTCATTTAAGTTAAGATTTAGAGCAAGTTTATCTTCGTCTTCAAACAATGTTTCAAGCTCCGGCATATACCTAACCGCATAATTAAGCTGTTTTTCTACGATTTTACCGATATCTTGTGTATTTAGCTCCCAAATTTCTTCATTATGGTATAAATCGTCGAGAAGAATTGATTCGTTTGTTTTTCTGTTTTTAATATGAATTTTAAGTTCAAACTCGTCTTCACTAAGCTTGTTAACTTTGAAATAAGGGATTAAATCATATTTACCAAGATACAGTTCATCAAACCATTGTGCAATATTCTCCGCAACATCTTTACCTTTTAACAGACATTTTTGTTCAAGGTCTTTTAGCATATAATGACCTGACTTAATATCCTTAAATCTGTACGCTTTAATACCTAAAAATTTGTAAATCAGGTAGTTAAGATACTCCCTTACAAATCGTTCTACGAAGTTTTTAGGCCTTTTACCTTTGATAAATATATTTTCCGGAAGATTATTTTCAAGTTCATTAATTATTCTTGCAGATTCTTTGTTAGAAACAATAGGTTCATATACAATTCTGAACATGCCGCCTGCACCTGATTCTTTTTTATGAACAGCAGGAACAAAATATAGTTTCTCTATTAGCTTCATTACAAAATGCGTAAGTTTGTTGAAATATGCAAAAGTAGGAGTTAATGATGAAAAATCAACAATCTCACCAAAACCGCCAAAATAATCAAGAACCAGGTCTAATGGCATTATGTATCCTATTTCACCTTCAACCTCTTTAGAAGTAAATCTGAACATAGAGCCTTTAGATTTCAGGTAAAACTGGAAATTATTTGTTGGGGTTACAAAGAAACTTAATTTCGGATTAGTTTCAGTACCGTCATTTATCAGGAAGAAATCAGTATTTCTGACAGGTGAGTTTGGAGATAAAAATATTCCTTCAAACTCATCTTCTACGAGCTGATAAATAAGGCTTAGAGTATATCTGAAGTCTTTATTTTTAAATCCGTTCGGATTTTCTGACAAATTATAGAAAAACTCATCTACGTTGTTTTTCTTTAACGATAAATCTATGTCCAGTGCTTTTGTTTCTTCAGCCATTATATACCTCTAAACCATAGACGGCAATTTTAACATGCTCTTACCGGTCATCTCTTCAGGCTGTTTAATGCCCATTAACTGAAGAATTGTCGGAGCTACATCACAGAGAGCACCTTCATTATTCAGTTCAACATCATACGGAGCATTAATAACAACAAACGGAACAACATTTGTCGTATGAGCAGTATGCGGTTTTCCTGTTTCTTCATTAAACATAAGTTCTGCATTGCCATGGTCTGCTGTTAATATCATTGTAACACCGTATTCACGGCATTTATCGGCGATTTTACCAACACATTCATCAACTGTTTTACAAGCTTTCTCAGCAGCTTCAAGAACACCTGTATGACCAACCATATCAGGATTTGCAAAGTTAACCAGAATAAATCCGTAATCTTTGTTTTCTATTGCCGATAAAACGTTTTCACAAACTTCAGGAGCACTCATTTCCGGCTGCATATCATATGTTGGGACTTTTGGTGATGCAACAAGGAGTCTTGTTTCGTGAGGCTGAGGTTCATCTACACCGCCGTTAAAGAAGAACGTTACGTGTGCGTACTTTTCAGTTTCAGCAGTTCTGAACTGATTAATTCCGTTTGCTTCCAATACATCACCCAAAATATTTACAGGCTTA
>CACWIL010000047.1 GCA_902760905.1 uncultured bacterium | reverse complement strand
GATGACATATCAGGAGCAGTAGAAGATGTTGCAAAATCATACAGCATGGGTATTGTACGTAACTACGGCGGACACGGTGTAGGACACCAGATGCATGAAGATCCGTTCCTGTTTAACTACAGAGTCGGTGACAAAACCCCGATTAAACAAGGTTACGTCATTGCAATTGAACCAATGTTAAATCTCGGTTGTGATGATGTATTCACAGAAGACGATAACTGGGGTGTGGTAACAAAAGACAGAATGCCGTCTGCTCACTTTGAACACACAGTCCTTGCTACAGATGACGAACCGATATTAATGACGACTCTGATGGAGGGGTAAAGGAATAAATATACAATAATGACGGTGCATCAAATAATGCATCTGAACAGAATAAAAAAATCAGGCACATTTTTTGTGCCCGATTTTTTCTTTAAATATTTTTTAAAATAGATTTGTAAACCAATTTGCTACTTTTTCACAAAACTTTTCAAAATCACTTTTTGTTGCTTCATGCAATTCTTGTTGCTGCTTAGCCTTTTTCTCTTCTTTCATTTTCAGTATTCTTTTGCTTACTTCTGCTTCCTGTTTGTCTGCTTCTTTCTGTGAAGCTGCAAAATCAGCTTCGCTCATATATGGAACAATAGCTGTTTTATTTTTATTTGCTTTAAATGGGTTTCCGCCGTTTAATTCTTCAATAGACTTGGAAGAAGCACCGTTTTCTCTGTACTTTGCAGCTAACTCGGTTGTATTATTATATATAAAGTTATTGTTTTCCCTTATTGTAACTGTCTTTGCAGAAGATTGTTTTATATTACTGAAGTCAAAATTATAACCGGTTTCTTTTTTTACCAAATCTTTAAAAAGTTCAATCTCTTTGCCGTCAATCATGCCATTATTATTTCCGCCATTTTTGGCATCACTGTCAACTTTTTGTGCATAAGCTCTTAAATTACCGGTAAACATAGAATGTGTGTAACCAATTTCTGCCATTAGTATTTCTCCTTATAAAATATCCTCTGTGTATATATAAAGTATTTCTCGAAGAAATAATTGACATGTTTGTAAAGAAATGTAACGGCATTTAAAAAATTAAAGTCCCAAAGACGGAGCAATTGAAATAAATGTTCGGACTAAATCTGCATCCCATTGAGAACCGGCGCCTTCTTCAAGGATAGATACAGCTTTTTCAATACTCATACCTTTTCTGTACGGACGGTCGCTTGTTAATGCGTGATATGTATCTGCGATAGCAACAATTTTTGCCGCAAGAGGAATATTGCCGTTTGAAAGTCCTTCAGGATAACCTTTTCCGTCAATTCTTTCATGGTGGTATTTAACAATAGGTATTAAATCTCTGAGTGATGCGTTAGGCATAAGCACTTTTTCCGCACCAATTGTCGGGTGTTGCTTCATAATTACCCATTCTTCATCTGACAAAGGACCTTCTTTTTTAAGAACTGTTTCCGGAATACCGATTTTGCCGACATCGTGAAGCAGCGCACCTAATCTGATGCGTTCAATTTCTTCTTCCGGCAGATTAATTGCTCTTGCAAGAGCTTCAGAGTATCTTGAAACACAGGTCGAATGGTCTTTTGTATATGGGTCTTTAGCATCAATTGCACCTGCAAGTGATGATGCTATTTCAAATATTCTGTTGCTCGGCATTGTTTCGTGATCAAAATTAAATTTAGTAAGAAGTTCTTCTTCAAAATTTACACCAAACTGTGCGTGACGCTTACCAAGAACTTCTGCGTATGATTTTAATGCAACATCATCCCAGAAGTTAAAGTCGGCAGAACTGATAATTGCTGACATGCCGTCTTTATAGCCCCTTGCTTTTGAAATATACATTGCCTGTTCCGCAAGAATAAGTAATTTTTCTTTGTTATCAGCGCATTCAGGATAGGAAGAAATACCTACCGATACTTTCACCGGACCTACATTATCAATGTAGAAGCATGAAAGGGCATAAGTAAGATATTCTGCTACATATTTAGCCTGTTCCACGTTTGTATTTGGAAGTATTATAGCAAGTTCATCACCGCCGTATCTGGCAGCAATATCGCCTTCTCTTACATTTTTTCTTATGCTTTCGGCAACAAGTTTTATTACTTCATCGCCTTTTGCATGTCCCATATCTCTGTTTATTTTTGTTATATTACAGATATCCAGCATGATAACTGACAGATTTTGTTTAGAGGTTTCAGCACGTGAAATTTCATCTGATAAAAGTTCCTGAAAACATCTGTGATTATACAAAAGCGTTAAGTTATCCGTATTAACGTATTTGTCACTCATTTCTATCAATTCCATATTGTGAGTAACAAGAGCAACACAATTTGCAAGCATAGTATACAGACCTACATTCTGCCTTGCATAATTATCAGCAAAAATCATTACACCGATACATTTATTAACTGACAGCAACGGCAGAATAACAATCGGATTATTTTTAAAATATGCAAGTTTTAAGAAAGATACATCATCAACAAAAACCGGCTGCTGAGTATCGAAAACCTGAACAATCGGGTTATCTTTATCTTTCAGGAATACTTTAGTTGTATAGAAGTTTCCGAGTTTATCCTGCAGTCTTAAATTTATACAACTTGATTTTTCTTTGTATACGCCTACAGCACAAAAACCTGAATCAATATTTTGAAGTATTATGCCATAAACTTTTGAATAAAACTCATATAAATTATGAACTGGATAGAGTTTATTTATGTCATCAAAAACATTTTTATAATCGAGTGTTTTTGCTTTCTCTGTTGAAAAAGACTTAGCCTGAGGGTTTGTAAGCGAATTAGACCTGTTTCCATGGATTAAAGCATTTACCTTAGAAACAAGCTTTTTTGCCGATAATGGCGATGTTACAGTACTATTGTTGGTTTTAATATTATCTGTATTTGATTTGATTTGTTCCTGATTCACTATTTCACCTTCACACTATATATATAAAACAGAACAATCTTTGAAATTGACTTTTTGTAACAAATATTTACAATAATTCTCTTTCATTAATATCCTAATAATTATCCCTACTAATTCCATGCTAACATTTTTTAAGGTTTTTTCCACCCTAAAATCCCTTATTCGTTACAAATGTTTATATATTGTGTAATATATACACCAATTATTTTAATAAAACCACCACTAATAGCCTCAGTATTTAGCCATTTACCCCTATTTCCCAAGCATAACCATAAGGACAGAGATGTCTGCAGGTTTCACACCGCCTATACGGGAAGCCTGAGCCAAGTTAGTCGGTCTGATTTTTTCCAGTTTTTCTCTGGTTTCGGTTGATATGTGCTTTATTTGTGAATAATCAATATTAGCAGGGATTCTGTATTTTTCAAGCTTTTCACTTGTATCAACCTGCTGGAGCTGTCGTTTTATATATCCGTCATATTTTACAAGAACTTCTACTTCGTCTGTTATATCATTAGACAAATTAAGGCATTTTGTTTCTTCGTCTAATTCTCTGAATACATCATAATTTATATTTGGTCTTTTCAGAAGTTCTGCAAGCCTGATACCGTTATCTATATGTTCACCGTACTGAGCAAGAATTTCATTTACTCCTTCCGTACATGGAAGCTTTGTTTCCTGAAGCCTTGCTATCTCTTTTTTGATATTTTCCTGTTTATTCAGAAATCTTTGGTACTGGGCATCATCTATCAGACCTGCTTTATGCCCGATTTCTGTTAATCTTTCATCTGCATTATCCTGTCTTAAAAGAAGTCTGTATTCTGAGCGTGAAGTCAGCATCCTGTAAGGTTCCTGAATATCTTTTGTAACCAAATCATCTATAAGAGTTCCCGTATAAGATGATGACCTTGAAAGCTCAAGCGGTTCAGAACCGTTAATATAATTAACAGAGTTAATCCCTGCAACAAGTCCTTGCGCTGCAGCTTCTTCATATCCGCTGGTTCCGTTTATCTGCCCGGCAAAGAAAAGTCCTTTTATATCTTTTGACATAAGAGAATGCAATGTCTGAACAGCAGGTACATAATCGTATTCAACTGCGTAAGCCGGTTTAATAACATGCGCTTTTTCTAACCCGGGAAGTGAACGAAGCATTTCTATCTGAACACAAGCCGGCAGACTTGTTGAAAATCCCTGAATATAAACTTCATAAGTATTTAAACCTTCTGGCTCGATAAAAATATGATGAGAAGGATTTGATGCAAAGCGTACAATTTTATCTTCAATAGACGGACAGTAACGGGGTCCGATACCATTGATTAATCCCTGATACATAGGTGACTTATCAAGATTTGCACGAATAATTGCATGGGTTTCTTCGTTTGTTCTTGTTAAATAACACGGATATTGTTGTCTTATTGGACGGTTTGGTTTGAATGAATAAAAACTCAGTTTGTCATCACCGGGCTGCAATGTCATTTTGGAGTAATCAATTGTCCTTTTATCAACTCTTGCAGGTGTTCCTGTTTTAAGTTTTTTTGTAATGATTCCGTGATCTCTTAATGACTGGGATAATCCGATTGCGGCACGTTCTCCGAGCCTGCCGCCGTCATAACTGTTTAGACCTATCCAAAGCCTGCCTTCTAATGATGTTCCTGTTGTTAGAATAATTGCACGACATGAAAACTCAATACCATACTCATCAGCAGCACCGATAATCTCACCGTTCTTTACTCTGATGTCTGTAATACAGGTTTGTTTAACCCAGATATTATCAGTACTTTCTATAATATTTCGCATATAGCGTGTATATTCTTTTTTGTCCGATTGAGCTCTTAATGCCCTTACAGCAGGTCCTTTTGAAGAATTAAGGGTTTTCATCTGTAAATAAGTAGCATCAGCAACTTCTCCCATAACTCCGCCTAAAGCATCAATTTCTCTGACAAGAGTTGATTTTGCAGGACCACCGATAGCAGGATTACAAGGCTGAAGCGCAATATTATCTACATTCAGAGTACATAATAAAACTTTACACCCCAAACGTGCAGCAGAAATTGCGGCTTCACAGCCTGCATGCCCTGCACCGACAACTATTACGTCAAATTTGTTATTCATATAATCCAGACTAGTCATAAAAACATTATACAACGGACATAAAAAAGATGGTTTAGTTAAAGCTCTATGCGAGGCAAATCTGCACTAAATGATTCAATCGCTTTTCTCATTAATTCCTGACTGCGTTTTTTTATTGTACGCATTATATCTCTGGTTGTCGCTTTCATAGGAATTATTAAATCTTTAGGTGCATCAAAATTTCCAATTGCATACGTATTGTCATTTTTTCTTTGAATTCTTCTTTGCTTGTTTGATAAAGGTTCAAAACCCATTTTCTTATAAAATTCCATTGCAAATGACTTTTCAGGAATTTCAGAGCGAACATAACATTGTTTGAATCCATCTTTTAACAGTGTTTCAAAAAATTCACAAACAATAACCTTACCTTCACCCAAAATTTTCTTGTTCCAGGTTGCAAGCCAATCCAATTCCGTTTCTTCACAAGAATGATTTTTTCTGCTCGAATAATGGAGTTTGCCGTTTTTATCTATTTTTAATGTATTACCTATAAGTATTGCGCTTGGATCTTTGTCAGAAAATGCAAGCAACACTTTAGCTTTATCTTCTTTATACTTTGTTTCACTGAGAATTGCCCTACCTGCATCAAAAGCTTCTTTTACAACCTGCTTTGTAGATTCATCCTCTATTTCGTATTTTTTGTAAAACTTATCAATATTTTGGGAAATGTATTTTAAATAATTTATATCTTTTTTTTCAAGCTGATATACAATAACGTCTTTTGCCTTATCATTTAAATAACCGTATTTGGCAAGCGGTATTGCTCTAAAAGATGTATTAATATCAGATGAAAAATTTATCTTCATAATTTTTCAAAAACACGTAAAAAATAATTTTTGCCATAATAGCAACACTTTATATCACTATTCCTCTTCTTCATCTTTCTCCATTGCCCGGCGAATGATATTGTCATCAAGTTTTTTCTTAGAATATTTTTTCTTTGATGCTTCCATTAACTTTTCACTTGGGCGTTTTTTTGATTTCTTTTTAGTTTTAGCCGGAAGCTCCAAAGCCGGAATGCCCTGATTCAGTTCTTTATACCACATAGACCAGAGGATTGAACGCAGTGGTAATGTATATTGAATTAAAATCTGAGCTATTACTGTTTGTACAGTAAAAACTGCCATATGCAGATGAGTAATCGGACTTATACCATATTGAGAAAAATCAAGCTCGGGCAGAAGCTTTACAAACGGCATAATTGCATTTGAGAGAGCCAAATTTATTCCAATAGCATCGAGCCCTTTAACAACAATTTGCGGAACTGCTATGTATGTAAGAGCACCGACAAGCGCAAAGAGTAAAAACGTATTTCTGAAATGTCCTTTTACAAGCATTAAACTCTTTTTTACACAGCCTAAAGGTGAAAGTTCGGGTTCAAAAGTGAAAACCTGAAATACAAGAACAAAATAAATTGCAAATATTGCGCAAATTACCCACATAAGAGGACACATAGCGACAAGAGAGAATATCCCGAACAAAAACCACAAACCGATGAATGAAAATGCCCTTCTTTTGATGAGTTCCGTATGTGCTTCAAAATCATAGACCTTTCCGGAACGCTGCATATTTTCAAACATTGAGTTGATTGAACCGTAAGCAACCAGATATTCCCAAAAAGCTTTACAAAAAATAGCCAGCCCCGGAAGTGAGATTATAAAAGATATAATAACAAGTGTGCTTAAACTGTTTAAATCAGGATATTTGTCAATGAGTTTGGGCATGTTTATTGTATAAAAATACGTTGTAAAAAATACAAGAACAAGTCCTGCAATCTGTCCCAGAACAGGAAATGTCATATATTTCATAAATTTATCTAAGTTTGAAAAATATAACCCTACGGATTCAGTAAATATTCCTAATGCGTTTTTTTGTTTCTTTGCCATTATTTAGTATCCCCTTTTTATTAATTTTACCATATAAATCTTTTCCGCACTCCGTTCGCTTGCGCCTCTTGCTGTGCTCTCGCTGAACGTATCATTGCAAAAAAGAAGCCTGATTTGATGAATCAGGCGCTAATAGATAAGTAAGTTTTGGGGAATTAAATTAGTTAAGTAAGATTAAGATTGGTATTATTTAAAAAACTTATTTTTTGACTCGGGAGATAAACGTGACTCTCGACTTCAAATCAATTGCAAAAAGCCGCATCTCATCAACCAGAATGTGGGACTGGTCATCCCGATCGCCGTCGATGTAGAACTCTTTTGAAATTTGCGTTGCCATAGCATTAATGTTGTACGTGTTTAAAACAGCCATAATACCTCACTTTACTCTCAGCTTTTTGCTGACAGTTTTTCTTACTATTTAATTTTTTTCATCAAAACTAAATGGTTTGAGTTAAATAACATCATCCCGTTTTTAGTTAAAACTTAGATTGTGTTTTTCTTTTTTACTCTCTTTTTTGTTTTGACTTACATTTGACTTACATATATAAAAAGTATATAAAAGTTTTAGAATTTCACTTTTTCTCTCTTTTGTTACAAAACTTAACAATAAGTAAAATTGCATCTTTTTAAACACGAGTCAAATAGTGCGCAAATAAAGGATTCCAGGAATATTTGTAAAGTTTTGTAAATGTTTTTCAAAAAATCCTAAAGTTTTCAGAATTTGTGCCGATATACATTATATATATAAGCAGAGGTGTGTCAATGTCGAATTTCACTGTTAACGGAGTATATTCTTACACAAGTGCAAATATCTATTCCTACCTGGGTAGATTACCTACCTCGAATGCTAAACTTAAAGAAGCATTCAGAGAATATGGTATTGCTCCGACAGGAAAAGCTTCTGACTTAAAAAGACTTGAAAATGCAATGTACCGGGAGTATTCGGAACAGGTAAAAGAGCAAATTAATAACCAAAATGCTGAAAAAAATAATGTTCCATGGGCAGGAATACTGTCTCAGATAGGTATTCAACCCACAGGAGATTACGATAAAGATTATCAGGCATTTAATAATGCAATCCAACTTTTGAGTCAGAGTGCTATTGACGGTCAGGCGATGGCTTATTTTGCAGGACTTCGCAGTGAGGCTCAAAGAATATTTGGCTCTTACTCTCCTACAGATCAACAAACACAAAGTTTCTATCAGTATAAAACAGAACATCTTTCATAAAATATTTTGAAAATGTTCACACAGATTGGGTGCCGCTATAGAGGTTATAGCGGCATCACTGCGTTTATATACAAAATTATTGCAAAGAGCTTACAGCAGTAACTACGATTTCTGCAGCATCTTCAGGTGTAATATTTAAAAGTTCTTCACTATCTCTTTGTTTAAACTCAACTAGTCCGTCTGCAATCCCTTTTCCTACTGTTATTCTGAATGGGAAACCTATAAGATCTGCATCTTTAAATTTAACACCGGCTCTTTCATCTCTGTCATCAAGAACAGCTTCTACTCCGTGTTTGTTAAGCGTCTTATAGATATCTTCAGCAACTCGCATTTGCTGTTCATCTTTAATGTTTACAGGAATTACAACTGCATGATAAGGTGCAATAGCAAGAGGCCAGATTATACCGTGGTCGTCATGGTGAGCTTCAACTGCAGCAGCGGCTGTTCTTGTAACACCAATGCCATAGCAACCCATGACATAAGGCTGTGTTTTTCCGTTTTTATCTAAGAATACAGCATTCATTGGTTTTGAGTACTTTGTTCCGAGCTGGAAGATGTTACCAACTTCAATACCTCTTGTAACTTTCAGAGGTTTTCCGCAAACAGGACAAATATCTCCGGCTTCAACAAGTCTGATATCTGTAATAATTTCAGGTAAGTCTACATCTTTACCCCAGTTTGCACCAACCAAGTGAACATCTTTTTGGTTAGCCCCGATGACAAAGTTTTTCATATCTTTAACTGTTTCATCAGCTACAACATTTATTTTAAATCCGTTATATTTTTTAAGCCCTTTTGGTCCTATAAAGCCTTTTTCAGAGTCAAAACCATTCACCGCCATCATTTCTTCAATTTCGCCTGCTGTTGCGATTCTTATATCAGTACCGCCAACGGCATTCATAAGTTTTGTTTCTTCAACAGCCTTGTCAGCTCTGATTAACGCTAAAACAGGAACTTTATCAACAATTAAACGATACATATTACCTTTATTGGTAAATATCATTAAATTATCAAG
>CACWIL010000046.1 GCA_902760905.1 uncultured bacterium | reverse complement strand
TATATGGATGATTTAAATATTAATTTGTTAAAGTTTTGTCATTAGAGTCCGTATAAATATATATAATCACACATGGTTGGAGAGATTATGACAGACACATTAACTACCCCGATTAAACCAGGCAGTATTTGCGCAGAAGGTTTATTAGAAGAAGCACGAAGAGCTCATGAAAATTATCTTATAAGACAACAAAGCACAGATTTGGAAAAAGCTATCGAATATTATGTAGATGCTATAAAAACAGACCCAAGTATCTGCGAATCTTATTACAGATTAGCAAGTCTGTTGCTTTTAAAAGGGCAAATTACTGTTGACGGAGCGTTGGAACAATGCAAAACAGCATTAACTCTTGAGCCAAAAAATGTTAATGCTCACATATATTCAGGATATTTCCAATGTCTTAACGGTGATTATGAAGAAGCAGAAAAAGAATTTAAAATTGCAATTAACAATTCCGGTGCTAACTCAGCAAGACCAAGACTATTCTTATCAAAACTTATGTTTTCTAAAATTAAAAATCATACTTCATCAATAAAAGATACTATGAAGTTTTTATATTATCTCCTGTCAGGAAGCATGATGATAATGTGGGATTGTCCTTCAATCAAAATGTTTTGTAAATTTTTAGCAAATGATTTTTCCGTATTTTCATACAAAACTCTCGGAGAAGCTTTTGAAAAAATGAAACTATTTCCGTCTGCACTTGATGCTTATACAAAAGGTCTTGAAAAAACATCACAGGGAAATTTATTCTATCAAAAAATGGGTGACTTATCACTTGAATGTAATAATGTAGAAGCAAGTATAGAGTTCTATAAAAAAGCACACGAGCTTAATCCGTCAGACAGAGAAGTTTTAATAAAACTCGCAACAATCAATCAAACATATTTTCCTGATAATATTGATGAGACAATAGATTACTACACATCATTATTAGAATTTGGTATTGATTTGGATAAAATATATTACGAACTCGGACATTTATACATAAACAAATCAGATAAAATAAATGCAGTGAGTGCATTCAAACTTGCACAAACACTAAACCCTGAAAATCCATACTATAACAACTCACTTGCATACGCTTACATAAAAGCAGAGCTTTATGATGATGCCATTGAGTATTATCAGGAAGCTATAAGATTAAATCCTGATGCGGAATGGACTTCAATTGTTTGTCATGCACTGGGGGCTATCTATGCAGACGTGAAAGGCAATTATGAAGCAGCAGAAGCAACATTTAATGCAGGCATGGTACTTGATCCGAATAATGTAGATATTCAACTTTCACTTGGTGATATGTACATGGTTCAAAATGATTTAGACAAAGCAATAAAAACATATTGTGACGCAATTACTGCAGACCCTGAAAATTTCTTAAGCTACGCTAAAGCAGGATTAGCTTTATGGGAAAAAGATTATCTTGAAGAATCAATTGTAGCATTCCACAAATCAATAGAACTAAACCCTGATTTTGAGATAGCACAAAATAACCTTGGTGTTGTTTACCTTGATGGTATAGGCGACCCTAAGTGTTCTGTAGAATATTTTAAAAATGCAATTGATATCAACCCGAATTATACGCTAGCTTATTTTAATCTTGGAAGAGCATATCAGGCAATCGGAGATAAAGCTCTGGCAGCAGAATATTACCAAATGACTCTAGATTTAAATAAAATTACCGAAGAAATGGAAGACAAAGATATTCGTACAAGAATATATGAACTGTTTGAGTAATTACTTTATTTCCTTTACCAATCTGTTGCGCAGAAACTTATTAATTGTAGAGTAATAACCTATTGCTACAACAACTCCTGCTGTAACCCAGGATATAGGTCCGGCATAAAATACGCTGTAATATCCGATTATTCCGGCTAAATAAATAGCAAAGAATGAACGGACAATAAGTTCTCCGATTGATGAAATCAGAGGAATAAAAGGTCTTCCAAGCCCCTGTAATGCATTTCTGTATATGAATATTTGAGCAATAAAAAAATAGAATAAGGAGCTTATAGTCAAATAAGAATGTGCCAGCTTTACGATATGTTCGTTTCCGGAGCCGATAAACAGTCTGACCAAATCTGAACCCCAGAAGTACATTATAAAAGCCATAAATATACTTACTAAAAAATTTATGAATGAAGCCTTTTTTACACCTGTTCTTATTCTTGAATAATTCTTCGCACCAAAATTTTGTGCAACATAAGTTGATAGAGCCACACCAAAAGTTATCATAGGCAGTATTGCTATCTGCTCAATTCTTAATGACGCAGTAAATGAAGCAATTACATCAGCTCCAAAAGAATTACATACGGTCTGTATAATCAAAATACTTAAACCAATAATTGCAAACTGAAGGGATGTGGGTAATCCGACCTTGAGATGTATAAGTGCAAACTGCAAATCAGATTTTGAAAATTTCCAATCTGACTTGGATAAGTGGAGCAACGGCATTTTATATTTTATATAAAGTACACACAAGAATGCAGATATACCCTGCGATAAAATGAGCGCAACCGCAGAACCAGGAACTCCCCAACCTAATATTAATATAAAAATTAACGCTAATATTATGTTGACAACAGATGCTATAATTAAAGCGTACAAGGGAGTTAAGCTGTCACCCAGCGCCCTTATAACATTTGCAAGAAGATTGTAAAAATTTGATATTATAAGCCCGAGTATGCAAATTAAGGTATACCAATACGCATCACTGAATATTTCAGGAGGCACGTTCATTAAACTTAGTATTTTTACCAGCATGAGCGAACATATAACAGAAAAAACAATTGTAAAAGAAAAACTTAACACAGCTGATACTGCAAAAGAACGGCGAACCCCATTATAATCTTTTGCCCCGAAATACTGACCGGTAATTACGGAAAAACCGCTTGTCAGACCAACTATAATAAACATCAGAAGAAAAAATAACGGTGATACGGCTCCTACAGATGCAAGTGCATTCATCCCCAAAGTTCGTCCGACAATAATGATGTCTGCAATATTATAAAACTGTTGGAAAATATTTCCGATAAGCAAAGGTATCGAAAATATCATCATTAATTTTATCGGCTCTCCATGAGTAAGGTCTTTAACCATATTTAATATCCCTTTAGGTATTTTATAATAAAAAAATATTTTGTATAATTGTAAAAAAGGAGGATATATGAAAGAGTTATTTGCAGCAACAGACGAAAACGGAAACGAAATTGAAATATCTTTAGATAATTACAAAGGTCAAAAAATAATTTTATACTTTTATCCTAAAGATAATACTTCCGGGTGTACACAAGAGGCATGTGACTTTAGAGATAATCTTAACAGACTTACCTCCAAAGCGCAGGTTATTGGAGTTAGTCCGGATTCAATTAAAAGTCACGTAAAATTCAGAGAAAATCACGGTTTAAATTTTCCGCTAATATCAGATCCGGAACATAAACTTGCAGAAAAATACGGGGTCTGGAAAGAAAAATCAATGTATGGCAGAAAATATATGGGAATAGAACGCTCTACATTTATTCTTGATAAAGACGGAAATATTGAAAAAGAATGGAGAAAAGTAAAAGTTAAAGGACATGTTGACGAAGTGTTAGACTTCCTTAGCTAATTCTTTTTTCCATAGAATATAAAAATATGCCGCCAGTAATAAATATACAAACCACATCAGAACTGTGGAATATACTTTTGCGCCTTTAACGGCTATCATAACCCACATAATTAAGGACAAAAGATTTACCCCAGCCCACACAAACCACTGTTCTATTGCACGTCTTACGGTAAGATACATACCGAGAACAGAAAATACAGTAGTTAATCCGTCAATAACCGGATTAGAATCGCCGGAATTTGCAAAAATAACAATTATAAAAATTGAAATCAACAGCGTAAGTGAAAAGAAAATAATATTTTCTTTTTTTGATAATGATATTTTTACAATTTCATATTTATCAGTTTTTAAGTGTTTATTCCATTTAAAAAAACCGATTATCTGCATCGGAACAAAATAGAGAGCATAAAGCAGACAATTTCCCCAAAGATTATTTACAAAAGCTAGATAAACATAAAAAGCAGAACCGGTAAGCCCTATAAAATAACAAAGCGGATTACCTTTCCCTGCAAGGAGAGTATAAGTTATTCCGCAAAAAGCAGATACAAGAGCTATTAAAGAATCATGCATTAGACAGGCATTCAAAAACAATAAAGCATAAATCAGAAATACACCAGCAAATTTTAAGTTTAATTTCACGTATAACCCCTCACCCTACCCTCTCCCCATAGGAACGGGGAGAAGAAAATTTATATTATTTATGTTATCTTATAAATAAAGATGAAAGTAAACAGGGACGAATATACAAGGGATATCTCATTCAAAAATATTTATACAAACAAAGCCGTAAAAAAAGGACTTGAACTTGCCTCCTCTAACGGTGCACTTTTCGGTGCTTCAGCCACAGTTGTCTTTTCTGCGTTAAGACCGCTTTCGATAATGTGTACCCCAAAAACAGACAAAGAAAACAGAAAAATTGCAGCAGCAAAATCGATTACCTCAAGCCTGATTAATTTTCTTCTTATGCTGGGAATCTCTGTTCCACTAGCTGCATCAATAAAAAAAATCGACAATAATCCTAAAAAATACCTGAAACAAGAAACTATTGAAAAATTAAAAGAAAAAGGAAAAGAAATTACAGACTCGAAAGGGTACATATTTGCAACACAACTGTTTAAACTCGGAATAGCATCTGTTGTTGCAATTCCTAAGGCAATCATGACTGCAGGTGGAATGCCCTATATTGTAGATGCTTTTTCATCAAGAAATAAATCAAATAACGAAAACGTATCATTTAAAGGTATATCAGATAAAACTGCAGAAAGACTTGGGAAAACATTAAACAGCAAAAAAATGGTAAAATTTGCGGACAAATACAAAAACTCAAATTTTCCTATGCACATTAATGCAATTACGGATACAGTTGCAACATTAACATTTATGTTTGAAGCTAACAGAAGCAAAAAAATTGAAAACGAAAGAAAAAAAGCACTTCTTTATAACGCAGGTATATCAACCGGATTAAGTATAGCAGGAGGTTATACCATAGATAAACTGCTGGAAAAACCGACAGAAAGATTTATAGAAAAATATAAAAAAATAAATAAAGGCGAAAAAAATATTGAAAAGCAAATTCAGGGAATTAAAATTGCAAAACCGTTTTTAATATTAGGCACAATCTATTATGTACTGATACCTTTAATTTCAACATTTCTTGCAGAAAGAGCCGATAAATCACAATAGATTTTGACAACATATCTTTTAATGTTAATATAATATAAGATTAGGGGAGTATAACGTTTAAGAAGAGGTTTTTATGGAACAAAGAAATAAACATTTATTATCAATCTTGGCTAACAAATCTTCCGAATACGAAGGTCGTGTTGCACTTGGAATGAGAAGTAAATACGGCTGGAGGGAACTTACATACAAAGGACTTGGCCTTTTATCAAGAAAACTTGCAAGATATCTTATTGAAGAAGTCGGGGTTGTTAAAGGTGAAAGACTTGCAATACTATCCGAGTCAAAGCCCGAATACGGTGCCTGTGTTTTTGCATCAGCTCTTGCCGGTACAATAACTGTTCCATTGGATAACAAGCTGACAATATATGAACTGAAATCAATTTTGCTGGATTCAGAACCTTCAGTTATACTTGTTTCTCAGACTTATCTTGACAAAGCATATCAGCTGAGAGATGAAATACCTTCTCTTAAAACAATCCTGGTTATGGACGACAAATTCCAGGCAGAAGGAATTAAAAATATTTATGAACTGCCTGATATTTATGATGCAAAATGGAGAGTAAGGAGCGGAAAAGCTGTTGCTTTGATTATTTATACATCAGGTACAACAGGTGCTCCTAAAGGTGTTGAAATTACCTTCGGCAACATAACATCTCAGCTAATTATTACAAAGGATGCTTTTGACAAAATCCTTCCGGATAACAGAAGAGTTTCAATTTTATCAATTCTTCCTATGAACCACATGTTTGAAATGACAGTAGGATTCTCATCATTCCTGAACTTTGGATACTCTATTTATTATACAAAGAGCCTAAAGCCTAAAGATATCTTAAAAATGATGAGAGATAAAGAAATTGAGTTTATGATAATGGTTCCCGCATTTATGAAGCTTCTTAAAACTACTCTTGAAGCTGAATGTATAAACAAATATACACCACTCGGCAAATGGTGGTTTGATATTAAATATCATTATATTGCCAAGATGCTCGGATTTGGTGTAATAAAAAAATTCCTGTTCAGAGATTTGCACAGACAATTTGGCGGTAAATTCTGGGGTATTCTTTCAGGCGGTGCGCCAATGGATGTTAATGTGGCAATATTCTTTAACAGAATAGGTATCAAAGTTTGTCAGGGATACGGTTTAACAGAAACAAGCCCGGTTGTTGCATTGAATACAGATAAGATAAACGACTACGCTTCAATCGGCAAACCGCATAAGAGCTGGAAGTACAAAACTGATCCCAAAACAGGTGAACTTCTTGTAAAAGGACCATCTGTTATGAAGGGTTATCATAATCAGCCTGAACTTACAGCATCAGTTCTTGAACCAGACGGCTGGTTCCATACCGGTGACATAGCAAAAATAGGTTATGACGGATATATTTATATCACAGGTCGAATCAAGAATATGATTGTACTTTCAGGAGGTAAAAAAGTTCTGCCGGAAGAAGTTGAATCAGTTCTTGAAAAGAGTGAATACCTTGCAGAAGTTTGTGTTTTCGGAGCTGAAAGAACTTTTGGTGCAAAAGACGGAACAGAAGAAGTTGTTGCCGTAGTTGTTCCAAAGCCATATCTGTATGAAGAAAAAACAGATGCAGAAGTTGAAACAATCGTTAAAGCTGACATAAAAGAGCTTTTGCAGAGATTAACTCCGTATAAACGTCCTACAAACATAATAATCAGACGTGAAACTCTGCCGAGAACAACAACTAACAAAGTTAAGAGAAAAGAAGTTAAAGCACAATTGGGTGCAGTTTAGGTATGAATACTATTATCTGTATTGTATTTTTAATTTTGTTCTTATTATGGCAACTTTTTATTATTAAAAAGTATTATATTGGATATGCGCTAATCAAAATTAATAATAAAGATTCTGAAATTATAATAGATAAAAATCATATAAATTATAATGACATCAAAGCAATCAGGATTGTTCCCTGCGAAAAGCAACCGTCAATACTCGAACTGGCATTTTCAAAGAGCGCCTTTCATGTATATTTGACTAATGTTGAATTATATTTAAAAAACGGAGTTTTAATACCTTTTAAATGTAATTCAAAAAGCACAGTAAATAAACTTATTACAGAAGTAACACCTTTTGTTGAAACAATATCTGATGAAAGAGAAGAAAACACTGATAATATTAAAGCTGCTGCACTGGCATCTATTACCATTATAATTGTAATGCTTGTATGTTTTTTTACGGTAATACATTGTCATTAAATATTATTTTTGATACATGGTGCAGATTATTGTAAACATATTTACAGTTATCCTTGACAGTCTAATTATGCTTGTGTTAAAAATATAATATATAAATAGTATTAGAGGGGTAAACTGTCCTCAAACGGTGGGTTAAATACTTTTGGTTTATTGATATACAAAAAGCCATATTATATTTACCACCTACAGTTCCCAAAAAAGAAAGGAAAAGACAATGTACGCAATAGTCGAAACAGGCGGTAAACAGTACCAGGTTGAAGAAGGACGTTATGTTGACGTTGAATTATTAGGCGAAGAAAAAGACGCTAAGGTTGTTTTTGATAAAGTTGTTATGATTGTTAACGGCAAAAAGTCAAAAGTTGGTCAACCATACGTTACAAACGCTAAAGTTGAAGGCACTATCCTAAAAACAGACCGCGCTAAAAAGATCATAGTTTACAAACAAAGACCTAAAAAAGGTTACAGACTTAAACAAGGTCACAGACAAGGTTTTGCAAGAGTAATGATTAACAAAATCAAAACTTCTGCAACAAAAGCCAAAACTGAAGCTGCTGAATCAGCTGCAGAATAGTTATGGTGTGAGATAACCCCTCACTCCTGTCCTCTCCGTAATGGCGAGGTATCAATAAATAATAACAACTTAAAGGAGAAATAAAAATGGCACATAAGAAAGGTATGGGATCTACCCGCAACGGCCGTGATTCGGAAGCTAAACGTTTAGGCGTTAAGAAATTCGGCGGTGAAATGGTTAAGACCGGTAATATTATCGTTCGCCAAAGAGGAACCAAAATTCACCCGGGTAACAACGTAGGTATCGGTTCTGATGATACCTTGTTCGCTCTTATTGACGGACAGGTTAAATTTGAACCACACAGACGTGACAGAAAACAAGTTTCTGTATACGCTGTATAGTCTAAACAAACTATTAAAACAAACTCTCTGTTATGCAGAGAGTTTGTTTTTTTATATAAGGTTAACAATTGCCCTATAATTTAAAATGTAGTATAATTCTATAATGTAATCGCTATATAGCAGTTTAAGGAACTTAATAATGAGTAATATATGTGAAAATTGGACACAATGGCTAAAGAAAAACAGATTTGCCGGTCAGACTCCGGAAATGATTGAACAAACAACACGCTGGCTTGAAGCGGTACGTGACGTTCTAATAGTATATGCAGATATAAAACCCTACGAAACAGTTTTAGATATCGGATGCGGAACAGGCTTACTGGCTTTTAAAGCATTGGAAATACAAGAATGCAAAGGTACTGTTATATTCTCAGATATGTTTCAGGATTGTCTTAATGACTGTAAACAAGTCCTGGAAAATATGGGAATTACTGAAGGTTTTGAGCTTCTTAAATGTCCGGTTGAACACATTGCGCTTCCTATGAGTACAGTTCATAAAGCTCTTATGCGTTCAGTATTGGTGCATGTTGTAAACAAGCAACCTGCTATAAGTGAAATATACAGGGTTTTAAAAACAGGCGGAAAATTCGTTGCGTTTGAGCCTATTATACGTTCAAATACACGTTACTGGGAGATTCTGGACCCTAAATATATTGAAAAGTACGAAGATTTCAAACGAGTTGAAAACGAAATTATGGATAATCCGCTTGACTCACTATGTAATTTTGATGAAAACACATTAAAAACGAATCTTGAAATTGCAGGTTTCAGTGTTCCTGAAGTAAAAGTTCAGGAA
>CACWIL010000045.1 GCA_902760905.1 uncultured bacterium | reverse complement strand
ACCGCCTTTTGTCATAAGCTTTTTATTAAACACTTTTACTTTTTTAACATCTTCAACAACTTCTGTTCCTGTTTTTACAAATTGTGGGTCACCCGGTTTCCAATTCCTTAATATAAATGGTTTTCCTGCATTATCACGTGCAAAAACGGAAGACCAAATCCCTTTTTCAGCTAATTCTACAATATTTTTTCTTTCAGCTAAATCAAAGTTTTTAATCATATTACGTGCTTCATTTTCTGAAATATACTGTTTCATATATTTACCTATATCATAAGCCGGTCTGGCACCTACTGTATGACTGCCGTCCGCTACACGCTTTTCAATATCAACAAATCTTTTAGTTTTGATTTCTTTTTCAATTTGTCCATCATTTGCAGCAGTAATAACAGACCACAAAGCTGTGACAAATCCGGATACAACACCTGTAGATACAGCAAATATTCCCAAACCTTCATCGTTTTCAGCCTTTTTTTCAGCATACTCATTCGCTGCTAATTGCTCATTTAGTGTCCACATTTTGTCGCCGTCATTTGATGTCAAATCCTCTTTTTTGCACTGATACTCTGATAGCAATTGACTGAGTTCATCACCGTCTTCAATCTTTCCGTTTTTATTCGGATCGTACTTTGTCGGGTCTGAGTTTACAAGAGTTTGAACCTCTGCTCTTAAATCCGTAATCTTAATACCGTTCTGTGTCATAATAAATCCTCCATCTTTCTTTATAAATATTTTTTCTTACATTCGTACAATTGAAAATAATTAAAACGTTCCTGTGTTTAAAAAATTCCCCTTGTATATTTGTAAAGTTTTTTGAGATACAAAAATTGCCTTTCAATTAAAAACCTGTTTACATAACTTAACAATTCGTTTTATGATCAGATGGTATTTATTCTTGACTTTAGGCAAAGTTATTGATAAAATTGTCTTTTCTAAAGGAGATTTATATGAAATATTCTACAGACGGAACGCAATATCACATCGGATTAAAAGAAGGTGACATAGGAGAATATGTTATACTCCCCGGTGACCCCAAAAGGTGCGAAAAAATTGCAGCATATTTTGATGAACCTAAATTAATCGCTGACAGAAGAGAGTTTGTAACTTATACAGGATATCTTAACGGAACAAAAGTCAGCGTAACCTCAACAGGTATCGGCGGTCCGTCTGCTTCAATTGCACTCGAAGAACTCGTAAAAGTCGGGGGTAAATATTTTATCAGAGTAGGTACTTGCGGCGGAATGCAAAAAGATGTAAAAAGCGGAGATTTGGTAATCGCAACAGGCGCAATCAGGATGGAAGGAACATCTAAAGAATACGCTCCGATTGAGTTTCCTGCAGTTGCCGATTATGACATTATAACAGCACTCAAAAACTCAGCAGAAAAACTAAATTTACCTCACCACCTTGGAGTAGTCCAGTGTAAAGACGCTTTCTATGGTCAGCATAATCCGGAAATTATGCCCGTTAGTTACGAGCTTGAAAACAAATGGAATGCCTGGTTAAGAATGGGAACTTTAGCATCAGAAATGGAATCAGCAGCTTTATTTATCGTTGGTCAGTTCCTTAAAGTCAAAGTCGGTTCAATATTCCTTGTTGTAGCAAATCAGGAAAGAGAAAAACTCGGTCTTGAAAACCCAGTCGTACACGACACAGATTCCGCTATAAAAGTTGCAATAAACGCTATAAAATCTTTAATCTAAATATATTGACAAATGTATTTTTGTGTTTTATACTTTTCCTTGTATCGATATATCGATACAAGGAAAAGGGATAAAATGAAATATATCAATTCTCTAAAATTAAACAGATATTGGTGGCGCAGCTTAGTTTAACTGCCTTTTTTGTCACGCTGTTTAATGATAACAATATAAACAAAATCGGCAGTTCTTAGTCGAGAAAAGTTTGTATTGGAGAAAATAAAAATGTCAGATAATCTAAAAATCTTAATCAACACACTACCGAAAAAACTAAGACCTGTTGCACGCTTCCTAAGACATCAGGAAAGTGCATCCGGACTTTCAACTACACGTTATATTCAAGACGTGTCAACTTGTCTTATTCCAAAAGCTGTATTTTCAAGAAGCATTGAAGATTTAACAGAAAACACATTTCTTGAAACATCAGAAGAAGCTTTAATCTATCTTTCACCTACACTTTTAGGAGAATACGCAGCAAGAAAAGCATTCTCTAAAGGTTTATCAAACGATTTAAAAAAAGAAGTTGCTGAAACAGGGGTTGAGTTGTTAAAAAAAGGAAGCAAAAATAATAAAAAAGTTTTACCTGTTAAAGCAGCAATCGCACTTGCAGCAACGGCTATTCCGCTAACAGAATATTCGTTAAACTATATAAAAAACCTGATGACGCTGAAATTGTTCAATAAAAGTGATTTTAAAAACATTGCATCATTAGAAAAAAATACGGAAGATAAAGCTCAGCAGGAAAAAGTAAAGCAAAGTGCAAAAAAACATATTGCCTGTGCGGCAGGAGTTTATGCAGGGTTGCTGGGACTAGCAGGGCTTCTTGCTACGAGGGGCAAAAACTCAAAAGTATTACAAAAAATATCCGAGTTTATAGTTGCCCCCGGAAATAAATTATTTTCTAAAAACGAAAAAGCAAAAAGCTTTGTAAACAAATACTTCAACATTGATTTTAACAAAAGTCCCAAAGGTAAATTAGTTTTAAGTAAAGGACAACTTACAACCTGTGTTCTCGTTGGCGGCTGCGGATATTTTGGAGCTTCTGCAGACAGAGGAAATGAAAATCTGAAAGAAACTGCTACACGTTTTCCGCTTGTTGCACTTTACGTAATCACAGGTAGTGAGCTGGTTGAAAAAGGATTTAAAAACTTTTTACATAAATACGGAAAATGCAAAGACGTTCTTAATAATAAAAAAGAAACTGTTCCGTTTGAAAAACTCGGAGAGCTTGCTGATAAACTGGCAAAAGAAAGAGGTACTACTGTTGAACAAGAGTTTAAATCACTCGTTAAACAAAAAGGCTTAATTTTTGGGCTTCCTTATCTATTCGCAATCGGAGTTATGGGATTTTTTGTATCAGGTATGACAGTACTGGCAACAAAAAAAAGGTACCAAAACGAACATAAAAATATGACTGTATAATTTACCATTTATAAGCATAAAAAGCGACCTGACAAATATCAAGTCGCTTTATTGAATTATTATTAGCAAGTCTTGTAATATCCCCTCGCCCATCGGGAGAGGGTTAGGGTGAGGGGACAAACCCCCATACATTTACCCCTACCAAGATGCTTTAGTTACACCCGGAAGTAATCCCTGGTGAGCCATTTTTCTTAAGCAGATTCTGCAAAGACCAAAATCTCTGTGGAAACCGTGAGGTCTGCCGCAAATTGAACATCTGTTGTGTAATCTTACAGATGGGTATTTGCCTTTTGCTGCTAAGATTCTTCTTGTTTCTTCTTTATTTATCATCGCTTTCTTAGCCATGAATTTATCTCCTTTTACTAGTGGAAAGTTGAAAGTTGAAAGTTGAAAGTTATTTCAATTTGCACATTCTCATTTCCAATTTTATTTTTGTACTAACTATTGTTAACTTATGAAAAACTTCAAATGGGACTGGAAATATTTAACAACTTTCCACTTACCATTTTCCACTTTCCACTATTTATTCATTCCTTTGAAAGGCATTCCTAATAATCTTAACAATTCTCTTGCTTCATCATCTGTATTAGCAGTTGTGATAACAGATACGTTCATACCTTTTACCAAATCAACTTCTTCATAAGTGATTTCAGGGAACAAAGATTGTTCCTTTAAACCAAGAGTATAGTTACCTCTGCCATCAAAGCTCTTAGCAGAAACACCACGGAAGTCACGAATACGAGGAAGAACTACACAGATTAACTTTTGCAAGAAATCGTACATTCTTTCACCACGTAATGTAACCATAGCACCAACCGGCATACCTTCTCTTAATTTGTATGAAGCGATTGATTTTTTAGCCTTGGTAACTACTGCGTGCTGTCCGGCAATTTTTGTTAATTGAGCCTGAATTGCATCAGCGATTTTAGAGTTGTGAGAAGCTTCACCAACACCCATATTCAAAACGATTTTGTGAAGTTTAGGAATCATCATATCGTTTTTGTAACCGAATTTTTCTTTAAGTGCTGCTTTAACTTCTGAGTTGTATTTTTCTCTTAAGCTTTTTGTCTTTGTCATTTTTCTATTTCCTTATATTTGATACGTTAGACCGCAGCGGGTTTTCAATAATCTTGAAAGTTTGGCAAAGAGCTAAATTATATTTACCCTTGCCCCCCTCGGCCGCGTATTTAGTGATTATACGTCGAGTGATTCACCACATTTTTTACAAACGCGAACCTTTTTTCCGTCAACGATTTTATGTGCTACTCTTGTTGCTTTTTCGCAAGCCGGACAAATAATCATAACGTTTGAAGAATCAAGAGGAGCTTCCTTCTTGATTAATCCGCCCTGAATACCGTAAGCCGGATTAGCTTTTGTAGCTTTAGTAATCATATTAGCACCTTCAACAACTACTTTGTTTTCTGAAGGAATAGCTTTTTTTATGTTACCTTGTTTTCCTTTATCTTTTCCTGCTGTGATGACAACTCTGTCACCGGTTTTAACATGCAGGTTTTTTCTTGAATTTGCCATTTTTATTTCTCCATTTTAATTGTGAGGGACTTATAGCTTTTTCTTAGTAGAAAAACTATATTACCTCAGGTGCAAGTGAAACTATCTTCATGAAGTTCTTATCACGAAGTTCTCTTGCTACAGGTCCAAATACACGGGTTCCTCTTGGGTTACCGTCTTTTGCGATAATTACTGCAGCATTTTCATCAAATCTGATAACTGAACCGTCAGCACGTTTGATATCGTGTTTTGTTCTGACAATAACAGCCTTAACTACTTCAGATTTCTTAACTGTCATATTAGGAGTTGCATCCTTAACAGTTGCTACAACAACATCACCAACAGAAGCAAATTTTTTATTAGAACTACCCATAACACGGATAACTAATAACTCTTTAGCACCTGTATTATCTGCGACTACCAGTCTTGTTTCTTGTTGTATCATTTTTCTTTTCCTTTTCTCTTTTGCCGGGTTTCACCCGACCTACTTTTCAGCGCATTACATTCAGTAATGATGTTTGATTGATTACTACTTAGCTTTTTCTACGATAGATTCAACAACCCATCTTTTGCTGCCTGAAATTGGTTTTGATTCGATAATTCTTACGGTATCGCCAACACCACATTCATTCTTTTCATCATGAGCTTTATAGTTTTTGTTTGATTCAATAATTTTCTTATATTTTGGGTGCGGCTCATAAGATGCAACTTTAACTACTACAGTCTTATCCATCTTATCTGATATAACTACACCTTGTTTTTCTTTCTTAGGCATTTTTTACCTCATTTTCTTTTTCTACAATAACAGTTTTTGCCTGAGCAATTGCTCTTTTAGTCTTTGAAATTTCTGCTGTGTTTTCAAGTTTGTGCATAGATAATTTAATTCTTGCATCTAACAAAGATTTCTTAGAATCTAAAACGAATTGCTTAAGTTCTTCTACTGTTTTTTCACGCATTTCACTTAATTTCATTGTTTTATTTCCTTATGCTTGTGGTTCTTTCTCTATAACTTTAACCTTGATAGGAAGTTTTTGTGCAGCAAGCTCTAAAGCATGAACTGCAACGCTTCTGTCAAAGTAATCAAGTTCGAATAAAATTCTGTTTGGTTTAACAACCGCAACCCAGTATTCTACGTTACCTTTACCTGAACCCATACGAGTTTCTGCTGGTTTTGCTGTAATCGGTTTATCCGGGAATATTTTAATCCAAACGTTACCGCCACGTTTGATTTCTCTTGTCATTGCACGTCTTGCTGCTTCTATCTGACGGCTTGTAATCCAGCCGGGTTCGAGAGCTCTGAGTGCGTAACGACCGAATTCGAAATCAACACCTCTTGTTTCGGTGCCTTTCATTCTACCTTTCATTTGTTTGCGGTATTTTGTTTTTTTCGGCATTAACATTATATTGTTCTCCTAATTTACTATTTTGTTTCTACTGCTTTACGTTTTCCGCGTCTGCCTTGGAAACGTTCTGCGGAGTTGTTTTCTTTTGAGCTTTTTGATTTGATGTTCATATCTGCTTTTTCACCTGGCATTAAGTTGCCTTTGAAAATCCAAACTTTTACACCAATCTTACCCATAATTGTATCAGCTTCTGTGAAACCGTAGTCAACGTCAGCTCTGAGAGTCTGAAGAGGAATTCTTCCTTCTTTTGCCCATTCAGAACGAGCGATTTCGGCACCGCCTAAACGACCGGATACCATAATTTTGATACCCTGAGCACCTGCTCTCATTGTTCTCTGCATTGCTTGTTTCATTGCTCTTCTGAATGCGATACGTTTTTCAAGCTGTTGTGCAACTGATTCTGCAACCAAAAGTGCATCTACATCAATTCTTGCAACTTCAACAACATTGATAACTACAGGTTTTCCTAAATATTTTGAAACTTCTGCTTTAAGTTCTTCAATACCCTGACCGCCTCTGCCTACTACAATACCGGGTTTCGCAGTTACAACTGTAATAGTAACATTCTGAGACTTTCTATCAATCATGATATTTGCAACACCTGCTGCATATAGTTTCTTCTTGATAAATTTTCTGATTTTAGCATCTTCTGCTACATTTGCGGCATAATCTTTGAAGTTAGCGTACCAAGTACTGTCCCAAGGTCTGATTATACCTACTCTGAATCCTTTTGGATGTGTTTTTTGTCCCATTTTTATTTCCTCTATTTCGTTTCATTACTTACTTTTACTGTGAGGTGAGAAGTTCTTTTGAGTCTTTTGTATATACGACCTTGAGCTCTTGGTTTACCTCTTTTGTATGTTGAGCTTTCATCTGCATAGATTTCAGAAATCTTCAATGCTTCTGCTCTTACACCATCTTTTTCAAATGCATTTGCAGCTGCAGCTTTTACATTCTTTTCAACAACTTTTGCTGCAAAGTATGGCATAAATCTCAACATATCAAGAGCTTCATTAACAGCTTTACCTCTTACTTCGTTGATTACTCTGCGAAGTTTTCTTGCTGTCATTTTAATATCAGTTTGTCTTGATTTAGCTTCCATTTTTATTTTCCTTATATTAATTAATTCTAATTAACTATTGTGAGGACTAACCTCTTTTTGCAGTTTTATCTGAACCTGCATGCCCTTTGTATAATCTTGTAGGTGCAAACTCACCTAATCTGTGTCCAATCATTTGTTCTGTTACGTATACAGGAACATGGGTTTTGCCGTTATGTACAGCAATTGTATGTCCCAACATATCAGGAATAATCATGGATGCTCTTGACCAAGTCTTAACAACTTTCTTTTCTGAATTTTCATTCATCTTGTTAATTTTCTTTTGAAGAGCTTCTTCTACGTATGGGCCCTTTTTTAATGAACGTGCCATTAATTTCTCCTTTGTATATTAGTAATAATGTTTCTAATTTATTTTTTTGCTAGGAGGGGAAAATAATTCCCCCTTAACTTATAACTACTTAGTACGTCTTCTAACTATAAGCTTATCAGAAGCCTTACCTTGTTTTCTTGTCTTATAACCAAGAGCCGGTTTGCCCCAAGGTGTCTTAGGATGTCCGCCAGGACCTGTTTTACCTTCACCACCACCGTGTGGGTGATCACATGGGTTCATCGTTACACCACGAACTGTAGGTCTTACACCCATATATCTCTTACGACCGGCTTTACCAATCTTTAAGTTCTTGAATTCTGAGTTTCCAAGAGTTCCGATTGTTGCCATACATTCTTTACGAATCATTCTCATTTCACCTGAAGGTAATTTAACTGTTACATAGTTACCTTCTTTTGCCATAACTTGTGCGAAGTTACCAGCAGAACGAACGAGTTTTGCACCTCTGCCCGGAATCATTTCAATATTGTGAACAATTGTACCTAAAGGAATGAGTTCCAAAGGCAGTGCATTACCTGTCTGAACGGTTGCTTCAGGACCTGAAACAATGATATCACCAACATTCAAGCCTTCCGGTGTTAAAATATATCTCTTTTCACCATCTGCATAGAATACTAATGAAATTCTTACGTTTCTGTTTGGATCATATTCAATAGTTTTAACTGTTGCCGGTACTCCGAATTTTTCTCTGCGGAAATCGATTACACGGTATGATTGTTTTACACCACCACCTTTATGACGACAAGTTATTCTACCTGTATTATTTCTACCGGCAGTCTTTTTTATTTTCATCAATAAAGATTTTTCAGGAGTTTGAGTAGTGACTTCTTGGTAATCACTCTTCATCATACCTCTTTGTCCCGGAGATGTCGGATTAATTTTACGAATTGCCATTTTATTTTCTCCTATTATTATCTTTTTTTGGCTTTTTTTATACGTGAGTCATGAAATGTGACTCTTGAGCCGTTGCTTTAAGTATCGATTCATGGATCCAGGCTCAAGATTCAAGAATCTTTTTGTATTAACAACTATATAGCTGTCAACTGTTCGATTGGATCTCCTTCAACAGTAACGACTGCTTTCTTTGAAGAATCTGTTCTGCCGTATTTCAGACCCATTCTTTTTTCGTGAGAAGGCATATAAATTGTTTGTACCTTCTTAACTTTTCTGCCAGGGAATGCAAGTTCAACTGCCTGAGCAATTTCAACTTTTGTTGCATCTTTCTGTACTTCAAAAGTATATTTTCCCTGAGCTGTTGCCATCATTGATTTTTCTGTAATGATAGGTTTTTTAATAACATCATATAATTTTTCTTTATTTGTTCTAGCCATAATCTTATCCTTTTTTTCTTTATGGGTTGACCCTTCACCCCTACCCCTCTCCCAATGGGCGAGGGAATGTATTAATGGGATTACTTGAGTCTCTCTGTTATTGTTTCTACAGCCTTTTCAGTCATTACAACAAAATCAGCTTCGAGTAAGTCTTTCACATTTAAGTTTGAAGGTAATAACAACTTAACTGAAGGAATATTACCTGCTGCCAAACTCAAGTTTTTATTTTCTTCAGCTGATGTATCAGCGATAACTAAAATTTTGCCTGTTAAATTAAGTGATTTAATAATACCTGCCATCAATTTAGTTTTCGGAGCATCAATTGCTGAAAAATCTTTAACGATAACAAGTTGTTCTTCTCTTGCGCTAAGTGCTGATTTAAGAGCTAACTTTCTTGCTTTTTGCGGCATATTGATTTCAAAACTTCTCGGTTTTGGACCAAATACTACACCACCACCAGCAAATAAAGGTGAACGAAGTGAACCTGCTCTTGCACGACCTGTACCTTTTTGTTTCCAAGGCTTTTTACCGCCGCCAGATACTTCTGCTCTTGTTTTTGCACAAGCAGAACCTTGTCTTGCGTTGTTTAATTGCCTTCTTAATGCTAAATGCATTACGTGTAAGTTAGGTTCTACACCGAAAACTTCTTTTGCCAGTGTAATTTCACCTAATGCTTCACCGTTTGTATTTAATAATTGTTTTGACATTTTTCTTTTTCCTTTATCTTATGTGCCTGTTACCCCTTTCTCGAGAATAGAGTTTTATATGGCAACTCGGGATTTTTAAAACTTGTCTGTTATTTTTATTTTTTATCCGCCTGTGCAATTAAAGATTGCTTCG
>CACWIL010000044.1 GCA_902760905.1 uncultured bacterium | reverse complement strand
TATATCTTTTTACACAAAGTATGACAATTGTCCTGTCATACTGAGCATAAGCGAAGTATCTCATAAAATAGAGATTCTTCGGGTGAAATTGATTAATGCTCTCAGAATGACGATATTTTAAATTATTTTTGTGTAAAGTTGTATATAATTACCAAAATTTAATTACAGTTAAATAAAAACAAAATACAAAAGAGGGTGACTTATAAAGTTACTCTTTTGTTATCTTATTAATAATACGTACCAGTTTTTATCATCCTGTTCGCCTAACCTTGAAAACTGTATCATTCCTGGAGAATGTACGGTTAAGAAGCCTCTTAAATCATATTGTTCAAATTTTGTGTTCCCGGAAGTAAAAACATAACCTTCAAAATTTCGTTCCGTATCATTGTAAAGCAGAATTTTTAATGCTCTCTTATTTTTTTTGATTTTTAAAGAGTTTGTTTTCGGGCTAAATTCTGATAACGCAATCACTTTATAATCCGGAAGCATCGTTTCAACTTCTTCTTTTGTTAGAGCACGTTTGCCAATAGTTTTGTTGTCATAGAGAATATCATAAAACTTCATATCTCTGTTTGAAAAGCCGATTAATGAATTGTTATAGATAAATTCATACTCACTGTTTGTAGTAAATGCAAAATTACGCTCGGCATCAAGATAATCATAAAAATCTCCAAAACCATTTGTTTTTATAAAATAATTTTTGTCTTTCTTATTAAATTTTGACCAGGTATCAGAATTTATATCAAATGTAATCTTATCTTTAACGCCTATGTTTTTATACTTTAAATCAGGCATGTTTGAAGCACATGCGCAGGTAAATGCACAGAACATTATTAAAAAGGTTATTAATATTTTTTTCATCATTATCTCCTATATTTGTATTATATAAACATTTCTAACGTTCATCAACACTATTTACTCTTTTTGAAGGATAAAGGAAAAAACGCAATAATGTAGAATATAGATATGAATATAGTGTCAAACTTTATTGGTTCAATATCACCAAATATGTTTGGGGATGGCGTAAAAAATGCCATGCAGGGCATTAATTTGGATGATACCACCTTTTCAGACTTGCTAAAAAAACAGTTAAACAACTTACAGGACAATGAACATAATTTTATGCACGGGCTTAGTTTTCCGGCAGGTATAAATAATATTGTTAATTTTGATGAAACAGGTCTTAATGTAAAAACCGGAGATAATGGGGATATGCTAAAGTCAATAAAACCAATAAACACAACTGAAAATACCGACTTTACGGATGCGAATAACAAAAAAGACTTATCTACATCAGAAGTTGTTACTTTTTTCACTTCACTGTTTGATTCAAAACCAACGCTGACAGAGACATCAAGTTCAGAACTTTTTGATTTTGAACGAAAAGTTGCAGCCGGAAAATATGATAAATATGCAAGAAATATAGTAACAGACTTGGGCGAATTTGTTTCTGATACTATGAAATTAAAATCTTAGCAGTATTTTTTTAGGCAATTATATATTATTTTACAGTAAATGTCATTGCGATTACGTTAGTGCGTGGCAATCCGGCTTTTAGAAAATATAGTTAATAAATAGCTGGATTCCTTAGGTTTAATCAGCCTTGGAATGACTGAAGGTAATACTTTCAAACTTTTTACCGTAACATTGTATATAGTTACCTTTACATTTATATTTACCATTTTTATATTTACTCACTCCATCCTCTTTTTTTTACCCCTGTTTGTTATATAATATTCATATTAGAGGATATTAGCTTTATTTTTGATTATAAGGAGGTCAAATGGGCAAAATAGAAATTACCAAGGAAATCGAAGAAAAATGCTGCGTTCACCGTGGTGTTAAAGGTTCTCCTGCTCCAATTCCGCAAGAAGGTGAATGGACAAAATGTAAAGAAATTAAAGACATTTCAGGTTTAACTCACGGCTGTGGCTGCTGTGCTCCGCAACAGGGTACTTGTAAATTAACTCTTAACGTAAAAGAAGGCATTATACAGGAAGCTCTTGTTGAAACAATCGGTTGTTCCGGCATGACTCACTCTGCTGCTATGGCAGGTGAAATCCTTCCTGGTAAAACAATTCTGGAAGCACTTAATACAGACTTGGTTTGTGATGCTATTAACGTAGCAATGAGAGAACTTTTCTTACAAATCGTTTACGGCAGAACTCAATCAGCTTTCTCTGAAAACGGTTTACCTGTAGGCGCAGGCCTTGAAGATTTAGGTAAAGGACTTTGCTCTATGTGTGGTACTATCCACTCAACTAAACAAAAAGGTGTTCGTTACCTTCAATTAACAGAAGGTTACATCCTTAAACTTGGTTTAGACAAGAATGACGAAGTTATCGGATACCAATTCATCAACATGGGTAAATTTATGGATGCTATTAAAAAAGGTGTTGATCCTAAGGAAGCATTCGATAAGAACGTAGGTACTTACGGCAGATTTGCTGATGCAGTTAAGTACATCGATCCTAGAGAAGAATAGGGGTAAATGTATTGGGTCGGCTTCAATAGGAACTACAAAGTTTTATTATTCCTACTAGCTCCGCCTCAATGGTGAAATTACAATAATAAAGTAAAGGAAATAAAAATATGACAGTAAAATTTGAAGGACAAGACAGACGTGAAGCAACTCTTGCTAAAGTTTTACCTGAATACGGTTTCAAATCTTTAGAAGAAGCTCGCGATTTGTGTTTATCTAAAGGCATCGATGTTGATGCTATTGTAAAAGGCATTCAGCCTATCGCATTCGATAACGCTTCCTGGGCTTATACATTAGGCTGCGCTATCGCAATTAAAAAAGGACTTAAAACAGCTGCAGAAGCTGCAGAAGCTATCGGTTTAGGTTTACAGGCATTTGCAGTTCCGGGTTCCGTAGGTGACAGAAGACAGGTTGGTATCGGACATGGTAACTTGGGTGCTATGCTTTTAAGAGAAGAAACAAAATGTTTCTGCTTCCTGGCTGGTCACGAATCATTTGCAGCTGCTGAAGGCGCTATCGGTATTGCAAGAAATGCTAACAAAGTCAGAAAAGAACCGTTAAGAGTTATATTAAACGGTTTAGGTAAAGATGCAGCTCACGTAATTGCGCGTATCAACGGTTTTACTTCTGTTGAAACAGAATATGATTACAAAACAGGCGAACTCAAAATCGTTAATGAAACAGCTTTCTCAGATGGTGAAAGAGCTAAAGTAAGATGCTACGGTGCTGATGATGTTAACGAAGGCGTTGCAATTATGATTAAAGAAGGCGTTGATGTTTCTATTACAGGTAACTCAACTAACCCGACAAGATTCCAACACCCAGTTGCAGGTACTTATAAAAAATGGTGCTGGGAAAACGGAAGAAAATACTTCTCAGTAGCATCAGGCGGTGGTACAGGTCGTACATTACACCCTGATAACGTTGCAGCAGGTCCTGCTTCTTATGGTATGACAGATACTATGGGTCGTATGCATGGTGATGCTCAATTTGCAGGTTCTTCATCAGTTCCTGCTCACGTTGAAATGATGGGCGTTATCGGTATGGGTAACAACCCAATGGTTGGCGCAACTGTTGCAGTTGCTGTTGCTGTTGAAAAAGCTATGGCGGTGTAAATGTAAATATAGTTAAAAAGCTTGGCGTAGCAGCCATTCAATAAGAAAATAACAGGAAGTGATAATTACCACTTCCTGTTATTTATTACCCGAATTAGTAATATATACCCCCTCCTGTCAGCCAATGAAAATCCTGAGAAAAATTTAATAATAAACATGAAACAGTAAGTTTGGGTAAATAATAATGTAAATATTTACCCCTGTCATTTTCTCAGAAAGGAGGTGTGATATGATGCACATTTTAAGAACGGTGGCTTATGCACTGGTTATTACAGGTGCTATTGTCTGGGGTATTGTAGGTTTCTTTAACTACAATATTGTTGCTGCAATCTTTGGTGATGCAACTTTACTTTCAAGAATAGTCTATTCTCTTGTTGGTATCGGTGGTATTACCTTGCTTGCTACTAGCGGTTTTGAAGAATGTTACTGCAGCTGCTCAGATGACACAAAACACTATTAAAACAAACCTTGCCCAAAATTCCCTCGCCCCTTGCGGGAGAGGGTCAGGGTGAGGGGTGATTATTAATTATTCCTTCTGCAGCCACAAACCCTGTTGACCACGCATTTTGAAGATTAAATCCACCGCAAAATCCGTCAATATCAAGTGCTTCACCTGTTATATAAAGGTTAGGATAGAGCTTTGATTCCATTGTTTTTGGGTTAACTTCATTCAGGTCATAACCCCCTGCTGTTACGGTTTCTTCTCCTTTATTTGTTCCTGTTACATTTATCTTAAAATTATGGATTTTATTCAGGATTAAATCTCTGACCTTCCTGTCAATATTATGAGCTTTTACTTCTGAAAACTCACCTGATAAATATTCTGCAAAACGGTGTGGAAAAATTGATGAAAGAATATTTTTTAAATCCTTATGCGGATTATCGTTTAACAATTTTTGCAAATCAAACTCTTTATTGTATAAATCAAAACTCAACTTATATGGAAAAGGGTCTTTTGTTTTTATTGAAGATATTTTATAAACCAAGGGTCCTGATATTCCAAAGTGGGTAAAAAGCAGGTCATCAGAGATTTTGCAGTCTATTGAATAAACGTCTTTCAGCACAACTCCGCTAAGTGTTTTTATATCCGCATTTAATCCAACAAGAGCAGGGGTATATGGAATTATTTTATGATTTAGCCCCTTAATATATTTTCCTCCTCCGACAGATATAACAACATCTGAGAAAAAGTATTCCGCTTTACCGGTTTTGATTTTGTACCCATTTTCTTTAGGGGTGATTTCATTTACTCCCTCTTTAATAAACTCAGCATTTTTGATAGAATTTAAAATCTTTTCTCTGACATCTTTTGAGCTGTTGGATGTCGGGAAAATTCTTTCGTTTTCCTGAGTATATGTTTTAATACCGAGTTCTTCAAAAAAAGCCAATGTATCATAAGTTGAAAATCTGGAAAAAACCGAAAGCAAAAATTTTTCACCTCTCGGGTAATTTTTTGCAAGCTCTTTAAAATCGTATTGGGCATGCGCCAGATTACATCTTCCGCCACCTGTCGGAAGTATAGTTCTTAACGGTGAGCCATAATCAAAAATCGTAACATCAAATCCTGCTTTAAGCAGAAAGTACGCACACGTACAGCCTGATGCACCGGCACCTATAATGCTTATAGTTTTATATTTACCCCTCATACTCTTGTCCCGTACAGAACAACCTGTTCAGGTTCTTCAAGTTCATCATACAGGTCGGAAATGGATTTTTTAAACAGAGGATGAACAAAATCCTGAGCTATTTCCAGCATCGGAACAAGCATGCACGCTCTTCTGTGGAAAAATCTGTGAGGAATAGTGAGTTTTTCCGTATTTATAATTTTATCATCATAGAACAAAATATCTATATCAATTGTTCTGTCAGTGTATTCTCTTCTTTCGCTTCTCTCTCGCCCGAGCTGAGATTCTATACGCTGAATAACAATTAAAAGTTCTTCCGGAGTCAGTCTTGTTGAAATCTGAACTATGGCATTAACAAACCAGTTTGGTGAATCCATCTGCCAGGGTTCCGTTTCATAGAAAGATGAAGTCGCAATAATCTGAATATCTTTTGTAGTACCCAAGATACCTGCAGCCTGTTGTACGTACCCCAGTCTGTCACCTATATTAGAACCTAACGATAAGAACACTATTGCCATATACTAATTGTACATTTTACTGATAAAATTTGTCAATATTACAAACTAAACGAAAGGGTAATGTTAAAAACCTTTTGACAAGTTAAATTAAAGTATGAAAAAATTTTTATTCCTTCTTGTTTTAGCTATATTACCTGTTTTTGCTTATGAAGTTTATTCTCCTGATGATTATGCCTACAAACCGTTGGGAGACAAACTTCTTTTTGTTATAGATTTTTCAAACAGCATGTCTGAATACATAAATAACCAGACAAAAGCGAATCAGGTAAAAGAGCTTATGGCGGCTATTCTTCCGCAAATTTCACCCGATACAAAAGTTGGGCTGAGAGCCTACGGACATACCTGTAATTTTCTTGCCTATAATGCCTGCAGAAGCTCCGAGCTTATAACTCCGCTTGGTTTAAATAATTCTGTACAAATAGCCACAGAACTGCATAAACTAAGGCCCAGAGGAATGACACCGATAACTTATTCGCTAAAACAGGCAGTAAAAAAAGATTTTAACGGATATGACGGAGTTAAGCATATTATTTTACTGACGGATGGCGGTGAAAACTGTGATGAAAGTCCTTGTGAATACGCAATTGCATTAATGCAGCAACGACGTGATGTAAAAATTGATGTTATAGCATTTGATGTTGAAGACGGGGAAGATTTGGCACAGTTAAAATGTACTGCAGATGTTACCGGGGGAAATTTTTCAGAGGCAGACACAAAGGCAGAACTTTTTAAATCAATGGAAGAGATGATTTTACCTCACAGAAAAGAAGTTGAAGCAGTAATAGTAAAATAATTATATAAATAAAAGTGGCTATATGCTATTTTACAGTAAATGTTACTGTAATTTTGTCATTCTGAGGGAAATAACTATTTAAACCCCGAAGAATCTCAAAAATTATATATTATGGAGATTCTTCGCCCGTGAATTGCTGTTGGGCTCAGAATGACGGATTTTTACTGCAACATTGTAAATTATCTAAATAAAATACAGATGTAAACATCTTGCCTTGTTTATTGCATTTTTGTTAATATATTTATATGACAAAGTTTTTGTTAATCAGCGAGGATAGTGGGAAGGAAGAAGTTGTCAGAAAAGTGTTTCCGTCTGACGAAATCATTGTTAATGTTGACGATACACTGATATTTGACATCCTGAAAGTTGAAGAACCTGATATTGTTATAATAGACGGCGATATAGAAAAACTTGACCTGAAACCGTTATGCAGAAAAATTAAGCAATTTCCGGTTGTTACTCTTTTGGTAATAGGGGAGAAAGAACATAACAAGGATGTTACGCATAACATAAATTTGTTTATAAAAACTCCGATTGATGAAAAACTTTTGTCTGCAACCGTTGATTCAAGTCTGCGTACACGCCAGTCACTAATAAAAATGACAAAATCAAATCAGGAACTTGCAGCAAGCCTTTATCAGCTTAATGTACTTTATAATACAAGTTCACAACTTGCAGGAACTTTAGATAAAGACAAGCTCGTTCAGATTATGATAGAGGGAATAGAAAAATCCCTTAATTTTGAGATGTCATGCACGCTTATTTTCCGCTCGGAACGTGAACCGGTTTTGATTATTAATTCACTCTACAAAATATCTGACAGGCTTCTGGAAGCTCTTAAACTGCGGGCAATTTTAAGCTATAAATCTTTATTGAGTGATCCGCCTTATGATATCAAAATCAGAAATCTTAAAATTGAAAAAAATATCAAGCATAATATTAAAGAATACGACTTTTCGATATTAAGATTTGATAATCTTTTTGCGCCAATTATGCTCAATGATGAGTTTTTCGGATTTGCGGAAATATACAGAGAACAGCCTTTCTCAACAGAAGATGCAACTGTTTTTCAGACTCTTGTCCGTCAGGTAACTATTCCGCTTCAAAGCGCATCATTCACACAGGAGCTTAAAGCAACAAACAGAAAGCTGCAAAAACTTGAAAGACTGAAATCAGAGTTCATCTCAATTGTTTCTCACGAACTCAGGACTCCGCTTACAGCAATAAAAAATGCAATGGATATTATTTTAAGCGGAAAAGCCGGTGATATGACCGAAAATATTGAAAAATTTGTATCAATGGGAAAACGTAACGCCATAAGACTTTCTGGTATTATCAATGACCTCCTTGATATTTCTAAAATTGAAGCCGGTAAAATGGATTTCAAATTCGAGCTAATGAATGTTGAACCGATAATCGAAGATGTAAGAAATAACCTACTGGAAGTTGCAAGAGAAAAAAATCTGGATATTGTATTTAAGCCGGCAAATGATGAACAGGTACAAATTTATGCAGATTCTGACCGTTTGGTACAGGTACTTACAAACCTTGTTTCAAATGCTATCAAATTTACTACTGAGGGCAATATTGAGATAACAACGAAAGTAGTAAACGCCAGAGAACTCAGATATGACCAGTGTTTTGAAGAAGATATCAAGAAGTTGCACGGAAATTATCTGCAGGTCTGTGTTGAAGACCACGGTATCGGCATAGAAAGAAAAGACCTTAATCACGTTTTTGATAAATTTGCACAAATTGAAAACTCGCTTTCAAGAAAAGTCGGCGGAACAGGATTGGGGCTTCCGATTGCAAGGCAGTTAATGGAAGCTCACAATGGTGCTATCTGGTGTGACAGTGAAATCAACAAGGGTTCAAAATTCTATTTTGTTATACCGATTGCCAACGATAAATCAAACTTCTTAATGATACGAAAACAACTTGCGCAACAGGCTCGCTCAAACGGTTCAACAATTGCGGTTATAAAAATTAAGTCAACAAATGAAACAATTGACAAATTGTTAAAAGATAACAATTTGTTAAATAAAACATATATGGCAAATTCTATGATAGAGAAAGAAGGCTTAATGACAACTCTGTCGTTGATTTTGATGGATGGTGACAAGCCTTCGGCAGAGTTTTTACACAAAAAAATTGATTCAGTTATTGAACAAAACAAAGATTTATACGGAAAATGTGATATAATGTATTCATACGAGATTGAAGGAGACACACATGAAAAAGATTCTTATAGTGGATGATGAACAGGATATTGTAGAAAGTCTTAAGTTTGTCCTCGAAGTATCGGGTTTTGTGTGTTATACGGCCTTTAACGGCGAAGACGGACTTAAACTGGCAAAAGAAATTATGCCTGATTTAATTATTCTTGATGTTATGATGCCAAAGATTAACGGATATAAAATCAGCCGTCTTTTAAAATACGATTCAAAATATAAAGATATTCCGATAATTATGGTTACTGCCCGTTCTCAACTTGAAGACAAAATGATTGGTGAAGAGACTGGGGTAAATGAATATATTACCAAACCTTTTGAACTTGATACTATAGTTAAAAAAGTTGAAGAATATCTCGGAAAACCCGAGGGGTAAAGTGGTAAAGGGGTAAATATTTTTGGTTGTTTGGTGGAAAGCTTTAAACGACAAGCAAAAGCAGTAAAGGAGTATATATGGGAAAAATATTCGGAATAGCAGATTTACCTGCCTCGACTATCATGTCACCATTTGAACCGTTAGTTGAGTTTAAAAACGCTGCAGAAAAAGATTATGAAGCTGCTGTCAGGGCTCAGTCAAAAAATTTAAAAAATCAGAGAGATACTTTTATATCAAAAACAACAACTCCAAAGCCAAATGCTTTTGTAAAAATGAGAAATGGTTTTGGAAAACTGATGAAACATTTTTCCGGAAAAATTTAGTACAGCATCCTTCTCTTAATAAATTTTTACAATAAGAGGATGCAGTGTGAGATTTAGGCTAGGTGCGGGATAGCACGTAGCCTAAATCGAAACCGTTCCCCAGAGTTTGCAGGAAAAATTTTAATTTTTCCGCAAACTCATAAAATTTTTATATTTTGGAAAATATATGAGTGAAATCTGTATTAAAAGTATTATCATAAAATTATGAAGATAGTTGATAATACAATATTAACACCGAGAGAAAAAGAGATAGTACTCTACATTTTATCAGGGAAAAACAAGTGTGAAATTGCAAATTTGCTTTTTCTTTCCGTTTCAACAATAAAAACTAACGTAGAAAACATTTACAGAAAATTTGGAGTGCATAATAAAGCTTCTCTTATTGTTTATGTTATTAAAAATAAAATTGTTGAGTTTGATGACAGCGATTTTAACTAATTTGAAATAGTTCCGTATATTTGATATAATCATCTTGCAGAGTGAAGTTTTAGGATTTTATATGGAAACGATTACAAATAAAACGCTGGAAAAACTAAAATATGAGTTAGTACGTGACGGAATTGTTGCGTATGAAACATTGGAAAAAGCGGAAGAGCTTGCTAATGTTCAACGTATTAATATCGGTCAGGCACTTATTAACTCCGGGATTTTAGCAGAAGAAACACTGTTAAAGTTTTTGGAATCAAAATTACACATTCCGTATGTTAACCTTGAAGATTACACTCCAGATCCAAAGTGTTTTAAATATGTGTCATTCCCTGATGCAAGAAGATACAAAATTATACCGCTATTTAAAATAGAAGATGTTTTAACTGTCGCTATGTCAGATCCGCTGGATTTATTTGCAATAGATAAAGTGGTTGAAACAGCTGAATGTTCAATAGAACCTGTAATATCTTCCGAAAATTCAATTATGAAAAAGATTGATGAATATTATAAAGTTGCAGATACGGTTGATAATATTACTTTGAGTGAAGAAGAAACAGAAAGTTTTGACTGGACGGAAGAACTGCATAAAGAAGAAGCCGGTGAAGAACATATACAGCGTGTTATAAGAGCTATTCTGAAACAGGCAATTATTGAGGATGTTCATGAACTAAATCTTGAACAGACAGAAGAAGGTCTGAAAGTTGTATTTAAACAGGTAGGAGAAATTGTTGACAAAGGTACAATTCCTGCAATCCTTAACTCTGCATTTGTATCTAAGCTAAAAACTCTTTCAAATCTTGACCCTTCCGTTTGTGAGATTCCGCAATTGGGCAAACTTATTTTTAAAGTTGATAATACAATGCTGATAGCATCTGTATCATCTTTCCCGACAATTATGGGCGAGAGAATTTCTCTTAAAATATATAAACCGCCTCAAAAACTTGATAAAATTATACCGGATGAAAAAGCAAGAAGCATTATTGCACATTCTCTGCAGAATCCCGGGATTGTACTTGTCTGCGGTTCACCACTGAGCGGTAAAACACATATTATTTACTCTCTTCTTATGGAAGCAGCAAAAAATAAAAAGAACATTATGACAATTGAATCAATTGCCAAATACGAACTAAAAGGTGTTAACCAGTGCGAACTTAACGAAAATATCGGGTTTAATATGGATAAAGCACTCAGATTTATTGAGTTTCAGTCACCAGATTTCGTTTACCTTGAAGGCATTAAAACCCGTGATGCGTTTGAGTTCCTGTCTGAACTTTATTATAATGACAAAATTGTATTAACAGAATTTATGGCTAACAATATGACGGATTTGCGTCAGAAACTTGCGTTTGATGATTTCCAGACTTTTAAAACGCTTATTTCCTGTCTGATATTTATTCATTCAAAAGACAGCATAGAAGTGTTTGACAAAGCAACCCTGCAAAAATATCTTGCATAGGAGTAAATATATTAATTTTGTTAATGTTATAATATTTGTATGTTAGAAGGTAAAAATATATTACTGGGTATCACAGGCGGAATTGCAGCGTACAAAGTTTGTTCGCTTATACGTTTGTACAAAAAAGAAGGCGCAAATGTAAGAGTTGTTGTTACTCCAAATGCACTTAATTTTGTTACAAAACTTACGTTACAGACACTTTCTAACAATGAAGTATATGTTGAGCAGTTTAATATTGATGAATATAAGCCTGAACACATTGCACTTACGGAAGCTGATATTTTTGTCATTGCACCCGCAACTGCTAACACTATAAGCAAAATAGCAAACGGAATATGCGATAATCTTTTGACAACAACAGCCTGCGCATTCAATAAACCGTTTTTGATAGCTCCTGCAATGAATAACAATATGTGGGAAAATAAATTTGTACAGGAAAATATCAAAAAGCTGGAAGAAAACGGATATAACATTCTTTATCCAAGTGAGGGTTTCCTTGCCTGCGGAACAAATGCGGTAGGCAGAATGAGGGAACCGGAAGAGATTTTTGAAAAGACTGTTGAGATATTGAATGTTATTAACCCCACCCCTCAATCCCCTCCCTCAAGGGGCGGGGAAGCAACGAACTCCACTCCTCAATCCTCATTCTCAAGAGATGGGGAAGAAACAAACCCTACCTTTCAATCCTCTTTCTCAATAGGCGGTGAGGCAACAAACCAACAAAAATTATCAGGTAAAAAAATCCTGATTACTGCAGGCGGTACAAGAGAAAAAATTGACCCTGTAAGGTATATAACAAACAACTCATCAGGTAAAATGGGGATTGCACTTGCAAAAAAAAAAAAAAAAATGGGTGCTGATGTTACTCTTGTATCAACTTTTGGAGTAAATGGTAATTTTAAAAATATAGTTACTGAAACAGCACAAGAGATGGAAAAAATTGTCAAAGAAAAACTTTTTGAACAGGATTGTGTAATTATGGCTGCGGCAGTTTCAGACTACAGAGTCAGAAATTACTCAGAACAAAAAATAAAAAAAGGCGCAGATGATTATTTAAACCTTGAGTTGGTAAAAAATCCTGATATTTTGAGAGAAATTAGTAATCTGAAGAAAATAAAAATCCGCTCCGGAGAGTATGCAACAGTTTGTCATTCTGGACAAGAGAATAATACAGCAAGCTTAACAAAGGATGAAGAACCTCAAAAATATTTACCCCTTATTGTAGGGTTTTGTGCTGAAAGTGAACATCTGATAGAAAATGCCAAGATAAAAGTTAAAACAAAAGGATGTGATTTTATTGTAGCAAACGATATTTCACGCAAAGACATAGGCTTTAACTCTAATGAGAACGAAGTTTACATCATTGACAAAAACTTAAATATCAATCATATTGAAAAAGACAGTAAAGAAAATATTGCAAAGAAAATATTGGAGAATATTTTTGAATAAATACGAAGTTGTCCGTAAAATAGAAAAGTTTGCGCCTCCTGAAACTCAGGAAAAATGGGATTGCTCAGGCTGGGTGATTGAAGCTTTCTCCCCTCGCACTACGGGAGAGGGGTTAGGGGTGAGGGGACAAAATGTTAACAAAATCCTTTTTGCGCTTACCGTTACGGATAAAATTGTTGAACAGGCAAGAGAAAAAGGCTGTGATATGATAATCTCTCATCATCCGCTTTTTTATGTACCGCTTGACTGGAAAGATATTAATATTTATTCGGCTCATACCAACTTAGATAAAGCCGAATGCGGAACAACGGACAGGTTAATAAAAGAGCTTGGGTTTACCAAAACAGAAAGTTCTGAGTTTGTAAGAATTGTAAGACTTAATGAGCCGATTACGGTTGAAGAACTCAGGCAAAAATTACTGAAGATATCGCCAAAACTCAGATATATTAATAATAATGATGCAAAAGAAATCAAATCAATCGGTTTTTGTGCTGGTTCAGGAAGCGAGTTTATCTCTCAAACCGATACGGATGCTTTTGTAACAGGTGATTTGAAGTTTCATACCGCGCTTGACTGCAGACAGGTTGTGTTTGATATCGGGCATTTTGAAAGTGAAATTTTTGCACCAAAAATTTTAAAAGAGATTACCGGTGTTGGTGAAAATGGAGTTATAGCAGATGAAAAGAGTCCTTTTATTTAGTTTATTACTACTTACAACGCTTGGAGCTTGTGCGTATGAAACCATCATTTTCCATTTTCCTGACGGTGAACTCTGGGAAGCTGCATATTACAAAAAACGCGGGAATCAGGCAATTCTGCAATATGTTCCGGGTGGTGAAACATCAAATAACTGGACAAGATCTGTTGTAGTTCACTCATACAATGAAAATGACTCTCCGGCACCGTTTTTTGCCCAGTATGAAATCAGAAAAATGAAAAAAATCAATCCAAAAGGACAATACAGTATTATAAAAAGCCGCGAAAATGATGCAATTTATAAAAGGTGTACAGAGGATTATAATGATGTTCCGGCGCATTGCGAGTTTTTGCGTATAACCCGTGCACATGGGGGAGTTGTTACTATTCAGTATATGAACAGAAATAAAGATGATTTTGACAACAATTATACGCTCTGGCTTCAGGTAATACGTGATGCAAGACTAATGAACAGCTATTACCGTACAGAACGAACTTTTGATAAGTCCATGTATTATGAGCTATAGGGGTATATACAGTAGTTTTGTTTAATATCCCTCTGACTGATAAAAAATTTCAGAAATTAATTTATCATCTTTTTTGCATGGCAGATTTGTGCTGCCAATAATAAAAGAAAGGATGATAAATTATGACATTTAGTCCGCTGAAAGAAAAAGGAATGCCTTTAGAAAAGCAAATGAGAAATTGGCATCAGATTGTAGGAAAACCTTATAATAAAACAGATGTAGATTGTTACACAAGAACAAGACAAATCTTAATGAACGGTATCGAAGTTGAAGCCTGGGGGTTTAAGCACCAGCTTGCAAGGTTTTTAACCGATAATGACGATAAAATTAAATTATCCCAAATCGGCAGAATAGAAAATACTCAGCAAATGACTTGTAACTGGATGGGGCCTGCTGACCAAAGTGTTTTGGATACAACACTTGCCTATGAGCAGGTTGCAGTTGACCTTACGGCATGGCTTGCTCAAAATGAGCCTGACAAATACATTAAAGAGGTTTTTGATTTTGGTTTATTGGAAGACTTTGACCACCTTTACCGTTACGCTCAATTTGCTTATGCAAGAGAAGGAACAGAACCAAGCGATATTGTACAGGGGCAGACTGACGTAATAACAGGAAGACCGACTCAATTTCATCACAACTGCAACGGACTCAGAAAGCGCAAACATTATGATAAAAACTCGGCTTCACCTCAAACCAAGGTTAATATTTTAACAGTGCTTTCAGGTGAGCAACAAACACACAACTTCTACGCAGAACATGGTTTTATGTACGGCGATCACGTTTTAAGGGAAACTTATGCAGAGATAAAAGATGTAGAGGAAGAACATGTAACTATGTATGAATCCCTGATTGATCCGAATGAGTCTATGTGGGAAAAACTCCTTATTCACGAATTTACAGAAGTTTGTAACTATTATACTTGTATGGAAGATGAAGTTGATGAACGCATTAAAAAGACCTGGGAACTCTTTTTGGATATGGAACTGGGGCACCTTCAAACTGCATCAGAGCTGTTTAAAAAATACGAAAAACGTGACCCTGAAGAAGTTGTCGGCTCAGATATAATTATTCCTTGCAGATTCGTTAGCCAAAAAGACTATGTGCAAAAAGTTTTGGAAAAAGAAGTAAATAAACGCCTTGCGCCTGATGGCGAGTTCTATAAAACAACGGAAGAAATTCCTGATGACTGGGCAAGTTATCCTGTTCAGGAGCGTACGGCAGAAATATCCGCTCCGAGTGAAAATGCAGTCAGAATTGGCGGAATATACCATGACAGAGATATTGCAGAAGCTAAGGAAAGTTTATTAAATAAGCAGACGGAAATACTTTCAAAAGGCATGCAGAAAAAGGCTGTTGCGTGGAATACGGTAGATGCAGACGAACTTGGTGAAATGATAGAAAAACATAAATCAAGAGAGAAAGAGAAAGAAAAGTTGATATAATTTAAAAAGGCACAGAAAAATTTTTCTGTGCCTTTCTATTTTAAAATTTATATTTTTGTAGTAGAATATAGAAAAATTGAATATAATTTGGTAATATAAGGTTATGCCGAAGTGGTACTCTGCCGTAGGAAAAGCTGACTAAACGTCAGGTTTTCCGAGAGGGTTGGTCTTGAACCAACATCCGCCACTGAGTG
>CACWIL010000043.1 GCA_902760905.1 uncultured bacterium | reverse complement strand
TAATCAGATAATTTTAGCTTAGGCTCTTTTCTGACTTTCAGATAAACAAGCGCAGAGTTAACTTTTGGCGCAGGATAAAAAGATTTTCTTCCTACTGTTCTTATAAGTTTGCAATCCGCCCAGAATTGAGAAAGAATAGTTAAAAGCCCGTATTGTTTACCGGAACTTTTTTCCGTTGCAACTATCCTGTGAGCAACTTCTTCCTGCACCATAAGAATAATATCAACAATTTTGTTTCTGTTTTTATTTGTTAAATCGTCTATCTCACCAAGTAAATGAGAAATAATCGGTGAAGTAATATAGTATGGAATATTAGCAACAATTTTAACTTTTTCCTCGCAAAGCTCAGATAAATCAGTTTTTAAAATATCGTTGTGAATAATCTCCAGATTATCACATTCAAGCTTTTCAAGTTCATGTATTGCTTCTTCGTCCAGCTCTACTGCAATAACTTTTTTTGCGTATTTTACAAGCTGTTCGGTTACAAAACCTACACCCGGACCAATTTCCACAATAACATCTTCTTTTTTGATTTTTGCAAAATCAATAATATCCTGAATAACTTCTCCGTTAATCAGAAAATTTTGCCCCAGACGCTTTTTTGTCCTGAAAAATTTTGCCCTGCTGTAGTAATCCATCATGGTTTTTATAATAGCACAAAGGGGTAAATGTATAAATGGAAGTTAAGTAATATATTGATAATAAATTGTGTGTAGTATAATTTAGGAAGGAGTAAATTGTGAACTATTGCGAATCAAAAACAAAAAATCATTTAGAGTACAACCAATTGCTTGAAGAATTTATTTTGGGGTGTAAAAACACTCAAAAAATAGGTATGGAATATGAGCGTATTCCTGTTAATAAAGAAACCGGTGAAGTCGTTTCATATTATGGTGAATACGGGATGTGCGAACTCCTCAGAGAATTCGCAAAAGAAGACAACTGGGATTATATTTTAGATGATGTAAATATTATCGGGCTTAAAAAACTGCATGACACAATTACTCTTGAACCGGGCTGCCAGTTTGAACTGAGCATTGAGCCACAGGATTCTGTTGCAGACCTGAAAAACAAAATTGAAAAAATAGACCAAAATATAAAACCTATATTGAATAAATTCGGTATAGAATTTATAAATAAAGGGGTTTCTCCAAAAACAACATACAGAAATATTCAACTCATACCAAAACAAAGATATGCAATTATGGCAAATTACCTTTGGGGAATACTTTCAGATGTAATGATGAGAGAAACTGCAGGAATTCAGGTAGGGATAGATTATAAGTCCGAAGATGACGCCATAAGAAAATTTAACCTTGCAAACCTTATGATGCCTTTTGTAACAGCGATGTACTCCAACTCAAAAATCAGAGGCGGAGTTGATACCGGATACAAATCCTTCAGAGCTTTATCATGGCTTAATACCGATAATGAAAGGTGTGGATTTGCGACAAAATTTACAAATGATGTCTCTTTCAGAGAATACGTAAACCGTCTGCTTAATACACCTATGATTTTTATTAACAGGGAAAACCGAACTGTTTGTTTAAACGGAAGATTAACATTTAAACAATTCATGGATAAAGGATATGAGGGTTTTGAAGCAAATATTGAAGACTGGAAACTTCATTCCAACCTGTATTTCCCTGAAGTAAGACTCAGAAACTTTATTGAAATCCGAAACCACGATTGCGTAGGCGGAGGACTTGAATATTCAATACCCGCTTTATACAAAGGTATTATGTACGATACTGATGCTATATCTGAAGTTGAAAAAATCCTGGATAAATACTTCTACAGAGAAATTAATGAACTCAGATATAATGTTGCAAAATATGGTATTCACTCAAAAATCAGAGGAATAAAAGTCAAGGATATTTGTAAAAACTTAGTTGAAATATCACATTATTCTCTCCTGAAAAAAGGTGATAATGAAGAAAAATTTTTAGAACCTGTAATGAAGCTATTAGATTCAAACAAAATGCCGGCAGATATATAAGATAATATTTATAATCTCTTGTCATTATTCGTTTTATATACTATAATTAAACATAAGAAGAGAGATAGGAGATTATATGCAAACATTAGAAAAAAACGAAGGTATTATTACGCAAATTATCGGTCCTGTTATTGACGTTGAGTTTGCAGGCGGTGAATTGCCGGAAATTTATAACGCATTAAACATAACCTGCGACGACGGAACTGTTCTTGTTGCAGAAGTTCAGCAAATGCTTGGCTCTAACAGAGTAAGAACAGTTGCTATGTCATCAACAGATGGTCTGAAAAGAGGCATGAAAGTTGTTAACACCGGTGAACCTATTAAGATTCCTGTCGGAAAACCTATTTTAGGAAGAATTCTGAATGTTATCGGTCAGCCTGTTGATAAAGAAGGTCCTATTGAAACTGATACATACCTTCCAATTCACAGAGAATCTCCAAAGCTTGTTGACCAAAATACAGATGTAGAAATCTTAGAAACCGGTATTAAAGCTATTGACCTTATTCAGCCATATCAAAAGGGTGGTAAAATTGGTTTGTTCGGCGGTGCCGGTGTTGGTAAAACCGTTCTTATCATGGAACTTATCCACAACATTGCATCTGAGCACTCTGGTGTATCAGTATTCGGCGGTGTTGGAGAAAGAACACGTGAAGGTAACGACCTTTGGAACGAAATGAAGGAATCAGGCGTTATCGACAAAGTTGCTCTTATCTACGGTCAGATGAACGAACCACCGGGAGCAAGAATGAGAGTCGGGCTTTCAGCTCTTACTGCTGCGGAATACTTCCGTGATTTTTCTAAACAGGACGTATTGTTATTTATTGATAATATTTTCAGATTTACTCAGGCAGGTTCTGAAGTATCAGCACTTCTCGGGCGTATGCCATCAGCTGTAGGTTATCAGCCTACATTAGCAACTGAGATGGGTGAACTTCAGGAACGTATTACTTCTACAAAAGACGGTTCAATTACATCCGTTCAGGCAATTTATGTACCGGCAGATGACTTAACTGACCCGGCTCCTGCTACTACGTTCTCTCACTTAGATGCTTCAACAGTTCTTTCAAGACAAATTGCATCACTCGGTATTTATCCGGCTGTTGACCCGCTTGCATCTAACTCAAGAGTGCTTGATCCAAATACTATCGGAGAAGAACATTATAATGTAACCAAAAGAGTGTTAGAAATTCTTCAAAAATATAAAGAACTTCAGGATATCATTGCTATCTTGGGTATGGATGAATTATCTGATGAAGATAAATTAACCGTAAACAGAGCAAGAAAGATTCAAAGGTTCTTATCTCAGCCGTTCTTTGTTGCTGAACAGTTCTCAGGTATTCCGGGTAAATACGTAAAACTTGAAGATACAATCAGAGGATTCAAAGAAATTATTGAAGGCAAGCATGACGAACTTCCGGAACAAGCCTTCTATATGGTTGGTACAATTGAAGAAGCTATTGAAAAAGCTAAAACATTAGAATAGGTGAATAAGAATTAGGTTATATGAAATTAAAAATAATAACTCATGAAAAAATAGTCTTTGATAATGAAGTTGATGAACTTGTAGTAAACACTACCGGCGGTCAGATTGGTGTGTTAAAAGACCACATACCTATAACAACTTCCTTAAAAATCGGTGTTACAAAAGCTAAAATCGGCGATAACTTCAAACATTTTGCAACAATGGGCGGTGTTTTTCAGTTTAAAGATAATAATGCCGTAATATTGACTGATGTTTGCGAAGACAGTTGTGACATTGATGTAGTAAGAGCAAAAGCTGCAAAAGAAAGAGCTGAAGCAAGACTTGCAGAGGTTAATGCAGAGATTGATGCAAAGAGAGCTGAAGCCGCTCTTGCAAGAGCTCTTGCAAGACTTCAGGCTGCTTTAAACTCTTAGATTTATTAAGCATATACAAAGTAAAGCATCTGCTGTTTAAAAATTTAAGCTATGATGCTTTATTTTTATTGTTTACCTGTGGCTCTATTGCTTCATTTCAACAGGAACAACCTGTATTTCTCAATTTTGTTATTGAGATACTTCGGACTTTGTAATGTTTAAATTTATATTACAAAACAATGTCCTCAGTATGACAGTTGGATTGTGTCATTCTGAGGAAATTGTTTCTGGATTTGTATTGTGTCTCTACGGAGTCCGAAGAATCTCTTTAAAATATAAGTTATAGAAATTCTTCACCCCTAAATTATTATTGGGTTCTGAATGACAATATTTTACTGCAACATTGTATATAGTTACCATTAATTTTCAATAGGTAATCCTAATCTTTGGAGTGGAATATAATTAAAATAATAATCACATCCAACACTATGAATATATGCTAAAACATCTTTGTATTCAGGCTTTTTAAACCAATCATTTAGAATACAACTTCAAAAATTATCAACTCATTTAATTTGACATTATGTCGCTTGATTTTACATAGACAGGAGTATTTAACTTAAATGAGATTTTGCTTCCTGCTTTTAACTTATAATTCAAACCTTTTGCCATTGAGCTGATTAAAAGTCCAAATCCTTTGCACGTTCTCGGAACAACTACTAAGCCTACAACCGTCACTGATTCTATTGCAACAACTGCAACGCTGACTATAGAAAATGTTATAACTCCGATACCGGCAGGAATTGCCCTTATAGTATTTAATAGCTGAGAAGATTTTAAGCTGCTTCCGTTTTTGGGCTCCATTCTGATTGTATAAACTTTTTCATTCGGGAAAATTATTTTATCTATTAAAATATAAGCCTTTGCTCTTTTAAACATAGGTTCACTTTTTTTCACTTTTTTAAATTTACCGACAAATCTTGTATGTTCAGGTACAGTCATTCCGTTAGAAGCTTGTACCTTTGATACCAGTCTGAAATATATTTCGTCATCTACATTAGATTCGTTTATATCAATATCTGATTCTGTTTCAAGTACAAATGTACTTTTCGGGCTTAAATAAACAGTTTCATCTTCAACGGATGTTGTAAAAACCGTTGGATTTTCTTCAGTATAATCATTTGTTTCTGATAATACAGGTACTGTTGTAATGAAATTTATCAGTAAAATTAATACAAAAGATATAATTTTTTTCATTCTGCTACCCTTTCTTAATATAATATTAAAAATAATTCCTTATAATCTGTTCAATTTGCTTTGAAGAAGTTCCGTCACCATAAGGGTTTTGTGCTTTTAAACGGGTTGCTTCTTTTGTTGATGAAAGTATTTTTTCGCTTTCTGCAACTATCTTGTCATAATCTGCGCCTACAAGCATTGAAACGCCTGCTTCGATACCTTCTTTTCTTTCGGTTTCGTATCTCATTACAAGTGTCGGACACGCAAACGAAGGTGCTTCTTCCTGAATTCCGCCTGAATCTGTCAAAATAAGTTTCGCATGTTTCATTAAATACACAAGGTAAGGATAATCCAGCGGTGTAAACAAATGAATATTTACAAACTTACCCAGTCTTGAATGAATTTTGTCGTGAACATTCGGGTTCGGATGAACAGGAATTACAAATGTATGGTCTGAATATTTTTCTGCAAGATAAGAGATTGCATCAATGATTCTGTCAATTCGTTCACCATGATTTTCACGTCTGTGAGCAGTTACAAGCACAAGTTTATCATCAATGCTTATTCCCTTTTCCTCATAAAATTTTCTTGACTGTTCAATAACTTCATCAGAAAGGCAGAAAAGAGCATCTATTACCGTATTTCCGACAATATGAATTTTCTTTTCATCAATACCCTCTTTTAATAAAGCTTCTTTATTTACTCCGGTTGGTGCAAAATGCAAGTCGGCAACTCTTGAAGTCATCTGGCGCATAACTTCTTCAGGAAACGGTTCATAAATATCATAAGAACGAAGTCCTGCTTCAACATGGAACACAGGAATCTTGTGGTAAAAACTTGTTAATGCTCCGCACAATACTGTCATTGTATCGCCCTGAACGATAGTTGCATCAATTTTGTTTGCAGAATAAACTTCTTCCAGTGAAGTTAAAATTCTTGCCTGAACACCGGATAATGACTGGTTTGCTCTCATACTATCCAAATTATAATCAGCCTTTAAACCAAAATATGCAAGTGTCTGGTTGGAAAGTTCTTTCTGCTGTTCTGTATTAATAATAATGACATTATAAAGCTCTGAATACTTTTTTAATTCAAGTATTACCGGAGCAAGTTTAATGATTTCTGGACGTGTCCCAAATACAAAAGCTATGTTCTTCATAATTTCCATTTTAGCACAAGCATGTTTTTATTGTGTAACCGAAATATCTTTTTCTGTTTTCAGAGAAAGATGTTTTGCTCCCAGCCGCCTGTTAGTAATATCAATAATTTTTCTTGCTATCTCAACATATATTCTTCTTGAAAAATGATTGATACATTCAGAATAATCATCGTCACTTTGGATTAAATCAGTAATTTCGACAATATCTATATTGTCGTATTTTTTTGCAAACTCTCTTACATGTTTATTCAAAAGAATATGCATATCGCAAACACCGTCATAACCTTCAAGAGTCTTATCTGTCTTAATCTCACTTCCCAAAATAAAAATCAGGTTAGTTTCCGGACTCAGATGTTCTCTTATGTAAGTAAGATTTTGCATTAGTAAATCTATAGGCGGATTTCCTGCAAATGTATAGTTCTTTTTGAACTCCATCAGCACTCTTCTGTTTTGTTCTTTAAACTGTTCAGGAATAGAAGCCAAAACTGTATCCCAGTTATTTTCGTCTGTCACATCACAGTTAATATAACCATATTCAGCGTAATGTCCGTTGTTTTTGTTTATATATATACCTCTGTATGCTGCCTGAAGCAAACTAAGAATAATAACTTTATATTTTGGGTTAAAGAACTCTGTATTGAACTCTTCCGGCTGCGGAAACGGAAATGTCATTGTAAGCTGCATAAGTTCATCATGACTTAATCTGTGAGTTTGTTCAATAAACGCAGGATGAGTGTGAGCTGATACATAAACAAGTTTTTTGTTCCAGAAAGGAAACTCTGTATCAATATTACAGTCACCATCAATGTAATTAATAGTTGAATATAAATCACACGCACCTTTGAATAAGATATTCAGACTGTTCTGTGGTTTTACTTCTTGCTGTTTAATCTCTATATTATCAGCAAGCTCAATCCAGTCTTCAAAAGAGTTTAAGCTTGACGAAACAGGGAATGCAATTTTTATATTCGGTTCACCTAAGTGTTTATATACAAACTGCTCTACCCCCATGTTCATTATTCTGCAGGAGAACAAGAAATGTTCAAGCGAATTGTTTTCTTTATCCAACACATAAAAACCACAGATCCCGTAATTGCCGTATTTATCCTCTGCGATTACGTATGCTGAATCATATTTATCTTTGTTTTCAAAAATATTTGTTAAAATTTCTTTGTTAACTCTGTTTTTGGTAAAGTTAAGCTGATTTGTTCTCAGAATAAGCTTTTGAATACGATCAATATTATTTTCGCAATCACGCTTAATACAAACTTTAATATTACTGTTCCTTAAAAAGTCTTCATTAGATGATTTTGAAAGCAATTTTTCTTTATTCTTTGCTTCAAGTATTTTGTACTGTTTAAGTCTTGTAAACTCAAAATCGTAATCATTTACCAGATACAGTTCTTTTGCAATTTTTGGAATCTGAGTCTGCGGAGCAGACATAATGTTCGGGCAATAATATTTTATTTCCTTTATATTTGTTTCATTATCATCTATTACAATAACATTCTCTTCCCTTAACTGCATTGCTTCAATGATACTTTTAACCCTCTGCCCTTTTGCTTCCCAGTTTATTGAGGGGAACAAAAACATCTGCCAGTATTTAATATACCCGTTTGTCATAAACTCAGATTTTACACTAAGCAAATCGTTTTTTGAACAAATAGAGTTCATAATACCTTTTGTTGTGAGCTCTTCCAGAAGTTTAAGGTTGTCATCGTTAAAAGTAACTCCGCCTTCGGAGAGGGTTCCGCTCCAGAATGTATCGTCCAGGTCCCATATAATTAATTTAGTTTTTGTAATATCAAAATCTTTATACATACTATACTAAGATTACCACTTTGTCTGTTTTTGAGCAAGTATGTTAATGTATTAAAATTATGCACCTGCTTTAAGGCAAATAATTCCTGCAATTATCAATAACACACCCAAAATTCTGATTAAGCTTAATGCATCGTGAAAGAAAATAACACCAATAATGAAAGTACAGGAAGCACCAATGCCGGTCCAGATTGCATAAGCCGTTCCTATAGGGATTCCTTTTTGTGCATAGTACAAAAATACTCCGCTTAACCCCATGACTATAATAGCAAAAACTATCTATAATAATTTAAAATTACTGTTTGTTGCAATTTTAAGTCCCAACGGCCAGCCAACTTCAAATATTGATGCTATTATCAGATAAAACCAACTCATACATATATTCTATTATAAATAATTGACTAAATCTATAAAATATTCTAAATTGTACTTATGGAAGTTTCTGCAATTAACTCAATAACACCTATTACACTATCAAAAGTACACGAAGTTTTGACATCAAATAAAATCTCCCAAAGAGAAAAAACGGATTTTGTCCGTCATTATAAGACCGAAATTCAGGAGGCAATTGATGTCAAGTTATCCGGCGCTGAGTTCAAATGGATAATGAGTAAACGCCCGCTTCAAAAATTTAAGCCGTTAAAAAACTCGCTTACCAAACGCGGCGATAAAATTATACTGTCAGAAATGCTTGAAATAGAACCTTGTGAAGTTGAAAATTATATATCAAACGTAGAAGATGCCCTTGCTGATATTAATAAACTTGGTTTTCTGCCAAAAGACAAACTGGATGCTATAAAAACATACATTTACAGACACGGTTCAAAAGATGAAATTGTTGAATTTCTTGATTATGAGCTGAAAACATCCGGTGATATACTGAAAACATTGTACAGAACTCTGGATTATCATACAAACGGACTTGCAGATTATTTTATTCGCCCGATACACAGAATGTCTGATTTAACACTAATTAAACTTTATAACGTAATAGACAAAAACCTGAAAAACGCAATGAAAACCGGTTCTATATCAGAGGAGCAGTATTATAAAACAGCTAAACAAACACTTATCAGAATCTATCAGATACAAAACAACTCAAAATTAATCAATGCTATAAAAACATACAAAATTCTGAAATAATTATCTTTCAGGCTTATAAATTTTATAACCGTTTTCAATGTATTCCTTTAATGCCTGCTCTCCAAGCTCAGGAGCAATATTTCCGTATACCGTTATTCCTCTTTTTCCGAACTCGTCAAGCCAGTCCGGTTTGAATCCTTCGTCAAAACCTGTTATTTTCTCAACAGATTCTGAAGGTAAACCGTAATACACATGTTTTATGCCTGACCACATAATCGCCCCTACGCACATCATACATGGTTCTGCTGTTACATAAAGACTAAGATTATATTTAGACAAATCATAAGTTCCGAATATTTTTTCTACCTCTTTTATTGCATTAATTTCAGCGTGATTGTGAGAACAACATTCATTAACGACTGAGTTCGATGTTTTTATAATCAATTCCCCGGCGTCACTATATATAGCGGCAACAAAAGGTCCTGAACCTTCTGCAGTAAATTTTTTTATATCTGCCTGAAGCTCAGCTATAATTTTTTCTGCTCTTTTAATCTTTGAAGAGTTAATTTGCTCATTTGAAATT
>CACWIL010000042.1 GCA_902760905.1 uncultured bacterium | reverse complement strand
AATACAAACATTGCTTTTCTTCAGACAGAGGCGCAATATAGTATTAAAATCAGGATGAGTCATCGGCTCACCACCTGTCAGATATATACAATCCAAATTATTTACATCTATATCTGTCAAAGCTTCTTTTATTTTATCCAGAGATAAAAAATCTTTTGTCTTTTTTGAAATCGGAAAATCTATATAACATCCACTACATCTCTGATTACAATTCTTTTCAGTTAGTTCAATAAATAAATTGTTCAATTTTTCCAATTTATAAACCGGTGCAGTACAAATACTCATCTTATTTTTCTCCTATTTAGCTGGTGATAACTGTATTTACATAAGCATTGTAATTAAAATAAAAATTAAAAAAATCATCAACGGGGATAAACATTTCATTAACGTCATGGATAAGAAAAGACTGCCATGTAAGGCAGTCTTTTCTTTATTATGTTTATTATTTTTCAATTACCGTTATTTGATATTTGAATAAGTCCATGCATCAAAAGTCGGTGTTTCTGAAATATTAAGTTCTTTCTTCTTTTCTCCTGCAGAAGTGTCATCGTGTGCGATTGGAGCATACAATCTGTTATAGTATTCAATAACCATTCTGTCAGAGTTGAAGTAAGCTTCAGAAGTTCTGATAGCCTGACGCATTAAGCGAGCCCATTCATCTTTGTTTTTGTAGTATGTAGGAATAATTTGATTTTCAATAATATCCATTACACACTTGTGGTCTTGCCAATGTCTTTCTTCCCAAGGCATATCATCATCAAGTCCCGGATACTCAACTGTATAACCGTTAATTCCGTTGAATGTACCTTCTACAGTCCAGCCATCGTAGATTGACAAGTGAAGAGCACCGTTCATATTTGCTGACATACCGGAAGTACCTGATGCTTCAAAAGGTCTTAACGGAGTATTCAACCAAATATCAGAACCTCTTTTTAACATACCTGATAACTGAAGTTCGTAACCGGGAAGAACAACAACATTTTTCAATGAGTGAGAACGATTTAACAACTTGTTAAACATTTCCTTACCCATAACGTCATCCGGATGGAATTTACCTGCAAATATAATCTGAACCTTGTCTTCATTTAATAATTTGCCTATTCTGTCTTTATCCATAAGGATTAACCATGCACGTTTATAATCTGCAAATCTTCTTGCCCATGTAATTGTTAATACATCAGGATTAAATCTCTTACCTGCAACATTTGCAATATACTTAAAGAGTTCAGCTTTCATTTCACGTTTTACTTCAAGAAGCTTTTCCTTATCATCTTTTGCAAGTGCAATTCTCTTATCCTGCCAGTAATGGAGGTTAACAGCATTTGTAATAGCTCTGATCGGGCATCTGTCTTCAACCCATTCCCACATTTTATTAGCTACCAAACCGTGAAGCTGAGAAACAGCATTTGCTATTCTTGACATTCTCAATGCTGCAACTGTCAGTGAGAAGTTTTCACCACCTAACTGAATAGCCTTTTCTCTGCTTGCGCCGGCAAAGAAACCGCCTTCCATAAGTGTATCAACCCAGTGTACTTCGTTACCTGCTGCAACCGGGGTATGAGTTGTAAATACAGTTTTCTTTTTAACTTCTTCCAAATTACCTTTATATTGTCTTAAAAGTTCAAATGCTGCCGGAAGTGCGTGACCTTCATTCATATGAATAACATCAAATCTGTATCCTGCTGCCTGAAGAACTCTTACACCGGCAATACCGAGGATTGTTTCCTGAGCTATTCTTATTCTTTCATTTCCATCATACAATCTGTGAGAAATGCTCTTTGCCCAGTCACTATTGCCGTCGATATCTGTTGTTAAAAGATATACAGGGCAAGTGCCAAACAAATCCGGATTTACCTTGTATGCTTTAACTTTAACATTTTCGCCAAAAGTACCAACTTCAACAGTTATACCGGTATCTTCAAGATAGTCATAGTATTTTCTGATATATGCAACTTCAACATTGCCAGAATGGTCTATTCGCTGGTCATAATAACCGTAAGACCATAACATAGTTACGCCAACCATTGGCATTTGTAAATATCCTGCAGACAACATATGTGAACCGGCAAGAAAACCTAAGCCGCCTGAATATGTGCTCAAAGATTGATCCATTGCTATTTCCATTGAGAAATATGCTACATTCGGTAATGTCATAATTTTAACCTTCTTCTTATTGTGTACTACTAAAGAACTATAAAAGTCCATTTAACATTTTATCAATAATATATGCTTTAATCAACTTATATATAAAAAAACTCATCCAAAAATATGGGATATAACGCTAAAATCCTTAATCTGTGTATTTTCTGTTAATGTAAACATTTGTAACGAAATAATACTTTTGGATTAGTTATATTTAATTAAGTCTAACTTTTTAGTTTTCCTGTGTAAAAAAAAACATATTTAGATTACATTTTACAATACATGCCAAAAGAAAAAAGTTGATAATTAAATTTACTTTTATTCTGTCACGTGATATTATAATTAAAAATATTTTAAGAGGTTTTTAGTTAATGAACACTGCAGACTACATTGTAAAAAGACTGGAAGAACTCGGTGTTAATGAGTTTTTCGGGTTCCCCGACGATTATAATATTAATCTTATAGATGCCGTAGAAAACAATTCAAATACAAAATGGATTGGCTGCACAAACCCGCTTAACGCAGGATATGCCGCTGACGGATATGCACGAATACGAGGTTTCGGAGCTCTTATAACCTCATTCGGTACAAACGAACTCTCCGCAATGAATGCAATAGCAGGTTCTATGGCTGAAAATGTACCTGTATTTCATATTGTAGGTTTGCCGTCTACTGAAAAAATTAATAACAAAACTCTGATTCATCACAATTTTCAGAACACAGATTACAAAAACTTTATGAATGCAGCAAAGTCTGTATCGGAAGCAGTTGCCTTTATTACAAAAGAAAATGCAAAGCTTGAAATTGACAGACTTTTAACAACCCTTGTCAGAGATAAAAAGCCTGTTTATGCCGCTGTTCCTGAAGATATAGCCAAAACAGAAATCTCTGACAGAACTGTTTCTTACGACTGGATAAGTGACAGAACAACTTTAGATGAAGTTGCCTTTAAAATCAATGAAAAAATTCAAAAGTCTAAAAAACCTGTTATCCTTGGTGATGTATTGGTAAAAAGATTTGATGCAGGAATTGAGTTCAGAGAATTTGCGGAAAAAACAGGCATTCCTGTTACAAATTTTCTTATGGGAACAAACCTTGTAAACATGGACTCTCCAAACTTTATCGGCGGATACTTTGGAGATATAAGAAATCCTATTGTAAAAAAATATCTTGATGAAACAGACTGTTTGATTGCAGTTGGTACAATATACAGCGACATAAACTCTTTCGGCCAGAATCTGCCATATAATATAAACGACCAAATAGCAATTTACGGAAATCACGTTATTATAGAAGGAAAGCGGTATGATAATGTTAAAATGCCGGAAGTTCTTGAAGCAGTTACAAACCTTGCAGAATATAAAGAAGTAGAATTTAATAAATCAAACATCGGGGTAAAACACCAGGACACAGGAGAAGAAAATCTTACTTATGCTTATTTATTCTCGAAGGTTCAGGAGTTTGTAAAAGAAAACGACATTATTTTTGCAGAAACCGGAACGTCACTCCTGGAAACAGCACAAATAAAACTACCTGAAAGTGCGGATTTTCAGGCTCAGGCATTATGGAGTTCTACGGGCTGGGCAACTCCTGCTGCATTTGGAGCCTGTCTTGCGAAACCGCAATCCAGAGTGATTCTTATAACCGGCGAAGGCGCACACCAACAAACAGCCATGGAAATCGGAAATTTCTTACGATTTAATGCTAAACCGATTGTAATTGTTATAAATAATAAAAATTATGCCACCGAACAAATTTTTACATACGGATTAGATAAAAAAAGCAATGAAATTTCACAAGTTAATTATGCAAAATTTGCCCGTGCTTTTGATGGTGACATTTGGTCAACTAAAGTTACAACGGCTGAAGATTTTGATAAAGCACTTCGTGTTACACAGATTATGAACAAGCTTTGTTATATTGAAGCCTGTGTTGACTGCTCTGACATACCTTTGTCATCAAGAGAACTTATCAGAAAATTACGGGGAACAATAAATAACAACAAATTACCGGACGTAAATGTACAAAACGTATACAAAAGTATTGATGATGTTGTTTTAGAGCCTTCAAAAGAAAAATGCGAATACGAAACGATTGTACACAAAACTTTTAATGAAGATATAGAAGAAGAAACCATAACAGCAGAAGAAAAAGAGGAGCAGCAGAATGGGTAAATTATTTGTAATATCAGGCTCATCCGGTGTCGGCAAAGGTACGGTTATAAATGAATTCCTGCGTAAACATCCTGAGTTCAGACTCTCTATTTCCTGCACAACAAGAGGAAAAAGAGAAGGCGAAGAACACGGTGTTAATTATTTTTTCCTATCAAAAGAAGAGTTTAAAAATTGCATTGATAATAACGAGTTTCTTGAGTGGGCAGAATTTTCAGGAAATTATTACGGTACAAAAAAAGAGTTTGTAGAAAGATGTCTGGCAAACGGTGAAAATCTGATTTTAGAAATCGACACAAAAGGCGCATTAAACGTAAAGAAACTAATGCCGGAAGCTAACTTAATTTTTATAGCTCCGCCTTCAATAGAAGAGCTTGAAGCACGCCTGAGAGGCAGGCACACAGAAACGGAAGAAGCTATCCAAAAACGCCTTGCTTCAATTAAACTGGAGATAGAAAATTCCAAGTACTATGACTATGTTGTAGTAAATGATACCGTTGAAAATGCAGTAAGAAAAATTGAAGAAATAACGGGGTAAATGTATATTGCAGCGTACAAATGCACATTACTGTTTCTAAAGATTTTATCCCCTATTTCTCTCCCGATGGATTAGAGAACTGAATATGTATGATTTACCCCTTAAAATATTGTTTAAGATACTGCCCTGTATATGATTTTGGTTTTTTGGAAACTTCTTCCGGAGTTCCGCAGGCAACAACTTCACCACCGGCTTCACCACCTTCAGGGCCTAAATCTATTACATAATCTGCTACCTTAATCAAATCCAGATTGTGTTCAATGATTAAAATAGTGTTTCCGTTATCAGCAAGCTGCTGAATAATCTTAATAAGTTTATCCAAATCATACCAGTGCAGGCCTGTTGTCGGTTCATCTAAAAGATAAAGAGTTTTTCCTGTTGCTCGTTTATTGAGTTCTGATGCAAGTTTTATTCTCTGAGCTTCGCCGCCTGAAAGTGTTGTTGCACTCTGACCGAGTTTTATATAATCCAAACCGACATCATTCAGGGTTTTCAATTTATTTGCAATCTGAGGTATATTTTCAAAAAACTCATAAGCCTCTTTTACACTCATCTCCAATACATCAGATATCGTTTTGCCTTTATATTTAACTTCCAGCGTTTCGTTATTATACCTCTTACCTTTGCAGACATCACATTTTACATAAACATCAGAAAGGAAGTTCATTTCAATTTTAAGCAAGCCGTCACCCTGACAGGCTTCACATCTTCCGCCTTTTACGTTAAAACTAAACCTTCCCGGTTTATACCCTCTCATTTTTGCCTCATTGGTTTTTGCATAAAGCTCACGAATGGGCGTAAATACATCAGTATAAGTCGCAGGGTTAGACCTTGGAGTTCTGCCAATTGGCGACTGGTCAATATCAATAATCTTATCAAGATTTTCAAACCCTAAAATCTCATCAACGCCCTGAGGTTTTGGTTTATTCTTTCGTAATTTATGAACAGCGTATTCATAAATCAAATCCTGCATCAAGGTTGATTTTCCCGAGCCTGAAACACCTGTTAAAACAACTATTTTACCGAGTGGAATATCAATATCAATGTTTTTAAGATTATTCCTGAATGCATTTCTTACCTGAAGGAAAGCTCCATTTCCTTCTCTCGTTTTCTTCGGAACAGGAATATTCCACTCACCGGAAAGATACTTACCCGTAATCGATTCTTCGCAGGCAATTATATCATTTATTCCCCCTTGAGATATTATTTGCCCCCCGTTTACACCAGCTTTTGGACCTATATCAACAATATAATCTGCATTCCTTATTGTATCTTCATCATGTTCAACTACAATAAGCGAATTGCCCATGTTTCTTAATCTCATCAGAGTTTTAATAAGTCTGTCATTATCTCTCTGATGCAGACCGATTGAAGGTTCATCCAGGACATAAAGAACACCTGAAAGACCGCTTCCTATTTGAGTTGCAAGTCTTATTCTCTGAGCTTCACCGCCTGATAATGTTCCTGAAGCTCTCGCAAGATTCAGGTAACTTAGTCCTACATCACACAAGAATTTTAACCTTGCCCTGAGTTCATCCAGTATTTGTTTCCCGATTGCCATCTGAAAATCAGTCAAAGTAACATACAAATCTGTTGTGAACTCCAGAGCCTTATCAATAGGCATCATACAAAGCTCATGTATATTCACTCCGTTAATTTTTACAGCAAGCGGGAACGGTTTAAGCCTTGCTCCGCCGCATTCTTCACACGGAGTTGTTACCATATACTTTTCAATTTCGGTTTTCCAGTATTCACTTTCGATATTATAATGTTTCATCAAAAATGGAATTACACCGACAAATTTTTGCATATTATTTCTGTATCTGTGACTTCCAAACTCCCTTATTCTCATCGGGATTCTTTCTTCACTTCCGTAGAGAATAATATTTTGGTGTTCAATTGGCATATCCTTAAACGGAACATCATAATCCATTTTGTACGCAACTCTCACAGCAGTCAAAACATCGTCATAATAAGATGTTGCAGACTTACTCCAAGGATATATAGCCCCCTCGTTTACTGATTTAGTTTTATCTGGGACAACCAAATCAGGATCAATTTTAAAATCAACACCCAAACCGTCACATTTAGGGCAGGCACCATAAGGCGCATTAAAGGAAAATATTCTCGGAGTCAGCTCTTCAAAACTCAGATTACAATCAGGGCAAGCCAATTTCTCACTGTAAATTATTTCTTCTCCACCGATTACATCAATATTAGTAACACCTTCAGCTTTCTTTAATGCTATCTGAACCGAATCAGCAATTCTTGATTTTGCCTCGGGTTTTACAACAACCCTGTCAACAACAACAGATATTGTATGAGACTTGGTTTTTGCTAATTTAATCTCGTCTTCATCAAGATTATAAATCTCACCGTCAACTTTTACCCTTACAAATCCTTCCTGACGCAATTCCTCAAAAAGCGATGCAAATTCACCCTTTTTGCCTTTTACAACAGGAGCAAGAATCTGAATTTTTGTACCGGTTTCAAGTTTTAAAATACTGTTAACAATCTCATCAATCGTCTGCGGTTTAATCGGTTTTCCGCACTTAGGACAGTACGGAGTGCCAACTCTTGCGTACAAAAGTCTTAAATAATCATAAATCTCTGTAACAGTTCCAACCGTTGAACGCGGGTTGTTACTTGTTGACTTCTGATCAATAGAAATAGCAGGTGTAAGCCCGTCAATATAATCAACATCCGGCTTATCCATCTGACCCAAAAACTGACGTGCATAAGTAGAAAGACTTTCGATATAACGTCTTTGACCTTCTGCAAATATTGTATCAAACGCAAGCGAACTTTTGCCTGAACCGGAAACGCCTGTAAAAACAACCAACTCATTTTTCGGTATCTCCAGCGATACATTCTTGAGGTTATGCTCCCTCGCTCCCTTTATCGTGATCTTGTCTGTCATAGTAATATTATATTACAATAATTTTGTATTATTCTTTTAATCTTGCAAATTTTGTATTCGCATAAAAATATTTCAAAATCTGGTATCCGTTATATCCTCTTTTTGCAAGGTTATTTGCTCCATACTGGCTCATACCGACACCATGCCCATTTTTCTTTATACCGTCATCAAAAGAGGGAACAGATTTAATAAACGGTAAGTCCTGCAGCCAAACCTGACCGGCTGTTCGTGTCTGACCACCTGCCGATGCTGAATAATAAGCCGAAACAATCTTACCCTGACAAACAAGAACAATACCTTCTGTTTCATTCACTGCCTGGTTTGTTCTTGCAGTTTCCGAAGAAGCACCGCCATAAGCCTGATCTTCCGGAGTATCTTTTAAATCGTACCCGTATTTACCTCTTTTACCTAAATTAGCAAGGGCATAACTTCTTGCTGCTATTGCCTGCGCCTTATGTGCTTCTATTTCCCAGCCTGACGGCATTTCAGACGGTACAACACCCTGTATATAATCTTCCAGGGGTAAATCATTCATAACCGTAAGCGAACCGCCGTCATTTATTACCTTAAAATGTCCTCTGTACCATTTTCTTTTAACACTTACAAATCCGTCTTCCTCAGGTTTTATAACTATTTGATTTGTTTTAATTTTACGATACTGCCCATCTATCTTTATGGCAATCATATCATTGTGATAAGGTTTGAACTCATACCCCTTCATTTTATCCATAACATAAAGAAGCTTGTTTGTTCTGACATCAATAATTTCTGCCGGAGTAGATGCACCAATAAAAGTTCTGCCAACGTGAGTCTGAAGCCCTATTTTTATTGCAAAACATGGCATTATTAAAAACAAATATACAAGAATTAAAACAAAAAACCTTCTCTTCCCCATAAGTAAATTATACATCAAAAGTTATAAAAAAACTTTTTTAGGATATCCTCTTTCCTCTCAAGGATATAGAACGTTATTATTGTTCCTGTTCTTCGTTATGAGGTTCAATTGCCTGCGGTTTGGTTTTTATGCTTATAAAACTCAAAACAAGCATAATAATAATGAGAACTGCAATGTAAAGAAAATAGTTTTGCAAAGTCCCTGTAAAATATGTAGCAATTGCACCTCCACCGATTGCACAGAGAGTAAGAACTGCCACTGTTTTCTTTTGTGACAAACCTGCATTAAGAAGTTTGTGGTGAATATGTTCGGCATCTGCAACAAACGGCGATTTTCCTTTCATTATTCTTCTTATGCTGGAAAAAGTTATATCAATAATCGGTACTGCAAGAACAAGGAAAGGCAGTAATACTGCTAAAGCAGCACCCTTCATAACTCCTGCAATTGATAAAGTTGCAAGCAAAAATCCGGAAAACAAAGCGCCTGAATCACCCATAAAGATTTTTGCAGGATTAAAGTTATATGTTAAAAATGCAAGCATAGAACCTGCAAGAATAAATGCAATAAGTGCCGTAACCGAAGGATTAGGACTCATTGCAGCCGCAATCAAAGCAAGCGTTATTGAACTTACCGTAATTACAGAACCGGCAAGACCATCAACACCATCTATAAAATTAACCGCATTAGATATTCCCGCTATCCACAAAACCGTAATCGGATAAGAAAGAATACCCAGGTTTAAAGGTTCACTCCCGAAGGGATTAAAAATTGTATCAATCTGAACGCCCAAAAGGTAAACTATTGTTGCGATTGTAAGCTGTATAAATAACTTAAATTTTGCATTAAGGTTATAAACATCATCTACCAATCCAAGCAAAAACATCAGCGACCCGCCAAGAAGTATTCCGGAAAGCAGGCTTCCGTATGGATAGTAGCTTAGAAGCACAAGCACAAAAAACGTAAGCATTGCGCTTGACCAAATAGCAACACCTCCTAATCTGGAAACAGGAGTTTTATGAATTTTTCTTTCGTTAGGAAGGTCAACCAGTCCTTCCTTTTGAGAAAACTCAATTACCATAGGCACAATAAATACACCTATTAAGTATGAAATAAAAGCTCCTATAATATGCGCATGTGTTAATTTGATTATCATAATATCCTCAAGACTCTCCCTCTCCTTGATGAGAGGGTTGGGGTGAGGTGCCACCCATCTTTTCACATTTTATGACAAAGAGGCAAATGAATAAATGTTTTTGCATATAGATTGTAAATTTTTGTAACAAAATATGAGTTTGCGGAATAGGCTACGTGCTATCCCGCACCTAGCCTAAATCTCACACACATAAGGTCGGATTTGAAAAAGTCGAAAAATTGTCATTTTTCAGACTTTTTCCGCATCGTCATATTTTTTTAAATATTCACACATAAACAAAGCGGCGGTGAAAATCACCGCCGCTTTGTTTAGAATAATATTTTATTTACCCTTTTAACATTAGTACAGAGGATATTTTTTGCAAAGTTTCAGAGAATCTTGTCTTAAAGCATCAAGTTTTACATCATTATCAGAGTTCTTAATAGCTTCCGCAATAATTCTTGCAACTTCTCTCATATCGTCTTCTTTAAAACCTCTTGTTGTCATTGCTGCAGCACCAAGTCTTATACCTGATGTTACAAACGGACTTTGAGGGTCGTTCGGAACTGTATTTTTGTTAGCAGTGATTCCGACTCTTTCAAGAACATTTGCCATATCCTTTCCTGTTTTCCCTGTTTTTCTCAGGTCTAAAGTCATAAGGTGATTTTCTGTCATACCACCCACAATATCAAGACCGTTTTCCAGCAAGCCTTGAGCCATTGCCTTAGCATTAGCAACAACCTGATGAGCATATTCTTTAAACAAAGGTTGAAGTGCTTCTTTAAGAGCAACAGCTTTACCTGCAATAATATGTTCCAATGGTCCGCCCTGAATACCGGGGAATACTGCCTTATCAATAGCAGCAGCGTATTCTTCATCGCACATAATAATACCGCCTCTTGGTCCTCTTAAAGTCTTATGTGTAGTTGTAGTAACTATTTGTGCGTATCCTGCAGGAGAAGGATGAACTCCGCCTGCAATAAGACCTGCAATGTGAGCAATATCAGCCATCAAAATTGCACCTACTTCGTCAGCAATCTCTCTAAAGCGTTTAAAATCAATAATCTTAGAATAGTTACTTGCACCGCAGATTATAAGTTTAGGTTTGCACTCTAAAGCCAACTCCCTGACATTATCATAATCAATACAACCATCAGAATCTATGCCGTATTGAGTAACTTTAAAATACGTGCCTGAAAAGTTCACAGGTGAACCGTGGCTAAGATGACCACCGTTTGACAAATCCATGCTCAAAAC
>CACWIL010000041.1 GCA_902760905.1 uncultured bacterium | reverse complement strand
TACTAGCCTCTCTTGTTCTCAAGGAAGGTAAAATCGAGTTTGATCAGGACAAGGATACTACAGGTGCTGAACAGGATCACATTGTTTGCAAGTTCTACGATCCCGCAAAGGGTGCTGATAATCATTACATTCCTGCAGTTGCTTGGTCAGGTGCTAGTGCAACACCTTATGATGATGTTTGCACAATGCTCAATGAAGGCATGAAGCATGGTCGTCGATATGGTGATCTAGTTCTTGGTCCTTCTGCTTGGGCTGCCCTAAGCAAGGATGAAAAATTCATGAAGTTCGCTGGTACAGTATATCACAGCGATGGTATGAGACTTGACTTTGGTGACGTTGAAGGTGCCCAGCACGTTGCTATGGCAGTATTCAATGGTGTACAGTTAAACGTTATCGTTTACGGTGGTGCCTACAAGAATGCTGATGGCGCAATGGTACCTTTCATTGATGCTAATGCCGCAATCCTTATCTCCGAGGGCATCGGTCGTGGTCTCCAGGGTGGTTGCACACTTCTCAATCCAAACTCAATTGGTTACGGTCTAAATGATAACTTTGTTGGTTTAACTGGCATTCACATGCAGTCAATCTACAAAGACTTCAAAGATCAGAAGCTCTACATCCGTGAAGAATCACGTCCTCTTCCTGCCCCACGTCATTCTGTAAATGAATGGGATTGGATCTACTGTGATACTTCAATGGCAATGGATGGTGGTGCTTTTGGTGATGTTGCCAAGGGTATTTCTTTCGATCAGGATGATGCTCTCACATGGGCAACTGACTGCTCTTGCGCTGCTACTGCAGTCGTTGCTGGTGAAGAGGTTGCAATCACAGTCGGTACAGTAACTGGTTCAACTGTTAAACTCTATGCTGTTCGAGAGGGTAAACCTGCGGGTGAAGCTCTAACAGTTACAGGCGGTAAGATCGTTGTTCCTGCTGATACTGATCGCGACGCTAATGACAAGTTCATTATCTTTGCCACTGCAGTTTAATATCTAATTAGTAAAACGAACTAATTAAGCCTCCTCCTTCTATCACTGATGGTTTTGGAGGAGGCTTTTTACATATAAGGAGATACCAATATGGCAGAATTATATGGCATCCACGCCCATGTAATACAGGGTGATGCTCAGAGACCTGTTAGTTCAAAGTCATGCGTAGTGTATTTTGGTGCTGCCGCTGGCACTGATGCTGGTTTAGGTGAAGCACATCATATAAACAGTTATAATGATTATGTTACATTTTATCACAACGGTACTGAACCTGCAAATCCATTATCGCTCGACATGAGTGCTAAAGTGGCCCTCTCAATGATCTCAGATGCATGGTTCGTAAACTGCAACAATGATGGTGACTCATCTGAGGATGCTACAACTGGTGATATGATCGCAGGATACATGGAAGATGCTTTAGCAGCAATCTGCTTAAATAGTTCTGATGTTCCAAATATCATTTGCGTTCCATGTAGACAGGATGCTACATTACTCTCAAAACTAGTTCAGCAATGCAAAGGTGGGATCAATAATACAATCCATGCGCAAGGATTTATTGACTGCGCTCAGGCAGCGAATCAAATCTCCGACGGCAATCCAGTTGCAAATAAAATAGAAGCACCAAGCGTTGATGGATGTCTAGTTGCCTGCTGGGGTAACATAATCCTTGAACGCAATGCAAATGGTACAGCAAAATCAGATGTCCCTGCATCAATCGTTTTCAGTGCAAGACGTGCTGAACAAGATGCTGCAAATACTAACAACGTTCCTTACCGCTCAATCGGTAATTTACGCATTGACTGTAAAGGTCTCTGCATCGATGTAAGTGGTACTAAGACAGAATGTACTTGCCGTCAGGACAAAATGAATGAGGTCGTTGAGAATGGTATTGTATCTTTAGTCAATAAAGGTAACAATCGTTGGTTCTCATGGGGCGATCATACTGCCGCTGTAACCGCAGGTGACGTTGAAGATGAGACTTATCGTTTCGACTCAACTGTTGCAGTACTTTATCATATCCTCAATCGCTTCATCGGTAAATGGGGTGACATCATTGATCAGCCAATGTCACTAATGCTCCGTGACTGTATCGTTGCTGAGGAACAGGATTATCTTAATAGCCTTAAAGCTATGGGTTGCCTTGTAGGTGATCCAAGATGCGAGTTCCGTTCTATTAACAATACCGTCGATACAATCGGCAAGGGGCAGTTCTATTTCAATAACATTTGCACTGTTGTTCCTCCTGCTAAGTACGTTGATCTTGCTATCCAGTACACTGATGCAGGACTCGCAGCATACATCACTGAATAAAGGAGGATAATATGTCATTAGCACTTGTAAAATCTCTCGGCGTAAAAGGATGTGCTGTATGGAAAATAGATGATGAAGGTCGTCTACCACAAAATCCAAATGTGGATAATGTATCTGTGCAGCTCCCTTCAATCGAATTAGAGACAACTACAATAAATCTCATGGGTTCACTCGATGTACCTGATATATCACGTGTTGGTAACTTACAGCTAACTGTAACGGTTCCAGTTGATGTACCAAGTGCTATGGAGTTGGTAGAACTTGGTAAATCAGTCCATTGGTTAATCACATGGGTCAGCCAAGAGTATGACTCAATCAATGGTACTACAACTCCGAAGTCATACTCAGTCGATGCTACTGGGTTTATTACAGCAATCCCAAATGCAGAAGTAAATGCAGGTTCAGAAAATACTGGTGATATTACCATGAATCTCATTTCATTCAGAAAACTAAATCGTACTGATAACACAGTGCCATTTGAAGTCGATAGAGGTAGAGGTATTTTCAGAGTCAACAACGTTGATCTCTACTCACAGTTCAGCAATCTCTACTGATAATATCTGATACAATTTCACCCTCTAGGATATCCTAGAGGGTTTATTTATATAAATGTTTACTGGATAATAAAAATACATATAAACAGTGAAAAGTCCGATGTTGTATTTAGAAGTGTATAATTTCCATTTACATACAGTCTGAGATAGTATATAAGGCAGTCTCGGGGTTCACAGATACTTCAATAGTGGGATAGTGTATGGACTCAGAGACTTACAAAGTACTTGCAGACGCACTGCAAGGTCCAAAAGGTTCTATTAAAGAACTTCTAACAAGCACCTTAAATATGATGATAGAAGCCGAGTTTGAGGTAAAAATAGGTGCTAAGAAAAGCGAACGGACATCAACTCGCAAAGGATACCGTTGCGGATATCGCACAAGGCGCTTCGACACGACTTGTGGTACGATTATCCTAAAGATACCACACCCACTTAAAGGCAGTTATGTGCCGTCATTTTTGAGGCACTACCAAAGGTACGAACAAGATCTTAAGGACACAATCGCCAAGGCATACGTCAATGGTGTTTCAACAGGACGAATGAAGCACCTTGTGAGGGTAATGGGCATTGAAGGGATCTCGCAGTAGGTCAAAGATATATCTATTTGAATATACCTTTATGGATTTAGGAGGACATAATGAGATACAAACTAAGCAAGTTCTGTTATACGTGGGATCAAGCAGCATTAGATACACTTGGATCCGAGTTCGATATGCATGCTTTAATGGCAGCTCAAAAAGTCACTGCATCATCTGGTGAGTCAATTTTGGATGACGTATTATTTGATGGTGGACTGATAGTTGAGGTACCTGAGCAGACTGTGCAGGAAGTGCAGTACTTCAAAGCACCATGGGATGAGTAGGAGGTCATATGAAGTACTTTGGGTTCAACAACATAAAAATACCTCTAACTTGTATCACAGGATTTTCGTACTCTCGCAATGCAAATATTGTACCGATAAATAATTTGACATGCAAATGCACAGGTATCACACCAATATCAGTACAGGTACAAATGCAGTTAAATGCTGCAAACTGCATGGATACTGATTTTATCACATTAGCGCGTCAGCTTTTTGAATTAAAACCAAATAAAGTTGATAAACCCAGCTTCATAGTGATAGGTGACGACATTGCTATACCGCAAATGAAGTTCATGCTAATAAGTACAAACGTCACTACGCAGTCGGATCGTTTAGGTAACTTACAGGAAGTAAATGTCAATTGGACTCTAAATGGTTCACAGGTAGTCAAAGATGAAAACCGCAACATCGAACTGCGTCAAAGTGGTGTTGTAAAGGAACTGTTACTACCTAAAACAGTTTTACATTGCAAGGATAAAGAGATCGAGTGCATCAACGACATAAGCATATCAGAACTAAAACTGAGTGGGTTCTTCGGTACAATACAAATAGTCCTATCAGATACCTATAAGAAAGTCGATAGAGACACATGGCTAACAACAGTAAATGACTCATCAGATACATACTTTGAGATTGAAAACTACGGTAAATACTACATATCAAAGTCATCTATTGAGGATAACTGGCTCACATTCGAACTCACAAAGTTTGACCGCAGTTGGTACCAACAGAAAACTGAGACATTTATGAACCCAGATGGTAAACTGTTTGGACTCAAGGATATCTTTAAGGATGCCGATGTAATGTCTAAAGCGAAGTTTGGGTATCTCAAATACGATGATACACCAATAAACTGTATGTACAGTTTGCAAGACAGTCTCGGATATCTTGTAGGATTACGAAAAGACAAAATATTTTTGTATGACACTCCAGATATTATTGCTAAAGGCCATGTGGTGTATGACTTTGTTCTCGACGAAGACACAATGACTCGCCCATACACAAAGGTAATAATTAGAGATGGATACGGCGAGTACAAGGCAGGTAATGACGATGGTGAGACTTTCTTCGTAAATGCCTTATGTAGAGTTACTCCAGATACTGCCGAGAATGTTCTCAAATACGTTCGCTTTAATCAAAACATGATAACACTTACGATCCCATTGGAGAAACGTATAAATATCGGTAGTATCATCGGTGTAAATGTAGGTGATAATAAAATACTTAATTGTGTATGTACCGAGTTTGACATCGACTTCCTAGAGAACTCTATGCAACTCGAATTGCACTATATAAATCGTGAGTAGGAAGATAATAAGAATCGTGTCTTTTTATGATATACATATCAATATTTCTATCCTCCGCCATTTTTTTTATGGCATCACAACATTTGATTTTATCTGTATCAATATTTTTTAAGTAAATACGTCCAGCCATAAAATTAGTTTGGCAGATTTGTGATACCTTCATATATTCCTCCTGATATATTTAGTTATATCACAGATTTTATTTTTGGCAAAACTTTTTCCCACTCATAAGCAGTTTTTACACTGTATTCCAGATTATTTTTGGGATTCCAATTCAGAATGCTTTTTGCTTTAGAATTATCAGCTACAAGAGCGGCTGGATCACCTTCTCTTCGAGGGCATATCTCTAACGGAATAGAAGTCCCTTTTACCTCTTCGCAAACTGCAAAAACTTCTTTTACGCTATTCCCGTCTTTTGTTCCGAGGTTAAAGTAATTTGTTTCTCCTCCGTTTTTGAGATATTCTAAAGCTTTTATGTGAGCATCTGCCAAGTCTTCAACATTTATGTAATCTCTTACACATGTACCATCAACAGTATCATAGTCAGTACCAAACATTTTGAAAGTTTTATCTGCTGTCGCTTTTAAAACATTAGGGATTAAATGAGTTTCCGGTTCATGCCACTCGCCTATTCTTGCCTTTGAATCTGCTCCTGCAACATTAAAATATCTGAGTCGAACGGATTTTAATCCGTATGCTCTGTCATAATCATCCATTATTTTTTCAATCATTAATTTTGACATGCCATAAGGATTTATAGGTTTCTGAGGATGATTTTCATCAATAGGAGTATAAACCGGTTCACCATAAGTCGCTGCTGTTGATGAAAATACAATTTTTTTCACACCAAACTCTAACATTGCATTCAACAAATTAAGAGTTCCGTATACATTGTTATAATAATACTTTTGAGGATTTTTAACGCTTTCTGCTACCTGAGAATACGCTGCGAAGTGAACAACTGCATCGATCCCTTTATTTAGCATAAATGCACCTCTTATATCATCAATATTTTTAAGGTTACCTTTTATAAATTTTAAGTTACCATATTTTTTTAAAGTTTCAATTGTTTCTATATGCCCAAGCTCCAAGCTGTCAAAAACAATAACATCTTTTCCCTGTTCCAAAAGAGCCATTACCAGATGACTTCCTACATATCCTGCTCCGCCTGTAACTAATATCATATAATTAACTCCTTATTTTGCCGTTATCAATATTGTATATTGTAACATCTTTTAGAAATTCTTGTTCAAATAATAATGTATCAACAGATGTAATTATTGTTTGCGTGTTTTCATCAATTGATTTTAAAAGATAGTTTTGTCTTTTATCATCAAGTTCTGCCAATACATCATCTAACAGTAATATCGGATAGCATCCTGTTTTGTCTTTTATTATCTCAAGTTCAGACAGTTTAAGAGACAATACAAGTGTTCTTTGCTGTCCCTGAGATGCAAATTTTGTTGCATCTGCACCGTTAATTTTAAACTCAATGTCATCTCTGTGAGGACCTACACAGGACTGATGACGTGCAAACTCGATAGTTCTGTGTTCTGCAAGTTGCTGTTTTAAATATTCTGAAATATCTTCCACTTCGTCTTTCGGACACGTATATTTGAGAGAAAAAATCTCAGCTTCACTAATTGTTTTATGTTTTTCTGCCGCAATTTTTTCAATCTCTTTCAGGTATTTTTTTCTCAGATAAATGATATTTGCGCCGGTAATAATAAGTTGTTCATTATAAATATCATAAAGCGCTTCATCTATAACTTCCTGCTTTAAAAGATTATTTTTTTGGATTCTTATTTTGTCATATTTAGAAAGTCTTTCGTCATAAGCCGGATAGATTTGTGAAATTGCTCTGTCAAGCCAATTTCTCCTGTCCTCCGGTGTTCCCCTTAACAGTAACATATCTTTTGTAGAAAACAAAACTGTCGTGACAACAAGTTTAAAATTTTTTGGCGTTGTTTTTACCTTGTTAACTTTAAGCTCTCTTTTTTTTTCTGCGGTATAAAGATAATCAAGCTCAATATCTGTGTTATTTTTATTTACTTCCGCACTAATCTCAAACTGAGGTTTATTGAATTGTATTAAATCAGTTAATGCAGAAGTCCTCGGGCTTTTTAAATCCGATAAAAAATAAATACTCTCTAAAATATTAGTTTTACCCTGAGCATTTTTACCTATAATCAGAGTTTTGCGCGTTAGAAAATCCATTTCTACATTTTCGCAATTCCTGTAATTTTTAAGCCCTAATCTTTTTATCCTCATGCTCAAATTATATCATAAATCAGGTTTTTAATTTTACTTGGAGCTTAAATAAGTCCGTTGGTTAGTAAAATCGGGGTTATGAAAATTATTACAACCTATTATTTTAAAATAGTACAAATCCAAAAGTGAGGTATAAAATGAAAACAAAACAAATAATCCCGCAAAAGAGCGCTGAAAAAGTAGCTTCCTTTTTGGAAACAAACTCGTTACACAAACGTGATTTTGCAGAAATGATTGGCGTAACCCTATCTTACGTCTATAACCTTATTGATGAAACAGTTTCTTTTTCTACAAGAGGAACTACCATAGAACGAATTGCAACTGTAATGGGCATTGAACCGGAGGAATTTCCTGAATATAAAATACCTCAGGAACCGATACTTGTAGATGAAACCGTTGAAATGATACATTATTACTTAAAAGAAAATCGGATGTCAGTTGTCTCATTTTTAAAATCTTTTCCAAGAAAAAAACGACTCTATATTGTTGATTTACTTAGGGGTGCATTACCTATACCTGTTGACTTTAAAGAGATTCAACTAATCGGAAAAACTCTTAATATGCCAAAAGAAGAAATTTATTCTTTATGGGAAAAAAGGATGCATCAGGTTTTGCAAAGTGCCGGTATGAATATATATGCAAACTCAGCTCTTGTAGAATCAATGTTTGAGTGTGCAAAAAAAGAAATAATGAAACAAACTTAATACTTTTTAATATATTTATATCAACAGGCAATTTCTGAGAAGAAAAATACTTTATATATATGTAAGGTTAGATAAGGTTGTAGAAAATTTAAAGGGCGGTTAATTTTCCGCTCTTCTTTTTGGGGAAAATATATTTAATTTAATTCATTAAAGATACAATCAGCAACCTCTTTAGCAGAAAACTTGTCAGAAAGTTTTTCTCTCACATATCCAAGCTTTTTTATAGTATCCTCTCTTAAATTTTTATCATAAAGAAGTTTTTCTGTTTCATAGCAAATATTTTCTTTTGTGAATTTTGATTGAATAAGTTCCGGAACAATATCATCATCTGTCACAATATTAGGAAGAGAAACACGGTTTATGCATCTGAATAACAAATAAGCGAGATATAAAATCCATGGCCCCTTGTATCCTATAATCATAGGCACCTGATATAATGAAGCCTCCAATGCAACTGTACCTGAAGCCAAAATAAGCGAGTCTGAAACGCTTAAAAGTGCCTGATTTTCTCCTTTTATTACTCTAAAATCCGTACCGTTAACATATTTGTCAAATACGTTGTCACTTAAATTCGGCGCATGAGAGATGCAAAATTGAAGTTCCGGATGTTTTTTCTGTAAAAGTTTTGCCCCTCCGATAAGAGTATTGGCAAGAAATTTTAGTTCCAATGGCCTCGACCCCGGAAATATTGATACCAAAGGTTTATTTATATCAAGCCCGTGTTTCTGAAAAAACTCTTCTTTGTTTGCTTTTTCAGGCAGCTGTTTTATCAGTGGATGCCCGCAATAATGCACATCAATACCGTATTCTTTGTACATATCAACTTCAAACGGGAAAATACAAAGTACTTTATCTACATATTTCTTTATTCCTTTAATACGCCATTTTCTGCTTGCCCAAACCTGCGGCGGTATGTAATGAAATACTTTTATTCCTCTTCCTTTAAGCCTTTTTGCAACTCTGAGATTAAAGGTTCCGTAGTCTATACACAACACAAGGTCTGGTTTATATTCGTTTATAAGGTATTCCGAAACTCTTTTCTCCAGGCTTAGATGATCTATTATCATTTTTAAACTTAATCCAAAGCCTGCCATTTTTTCGTGGTCACAAAAAAGTTTTACACCGGCAGCTTTTAAGTTTACACCACCAATACCTTCAATCTGAATATCAGACATTTGCTCTTTTAAAAGCTCTGCAACCTTTCCACCGTGAATATCTCCGGAGTATTCTCCGGTAATAATAAAAACTTTTTTCACAACTGTCCCCTAACCCTTATCCTCTCCCGTTGGGCGAGGAAGTGATTATACATTTTCCTATGCTACACTGCCATAATAACAATACCGTTTTTGTCTGCGTATTTAACAACTTCTTCTTTGTTAACGATAATTGTTTCCCCTGCTTCAACAGCTATTAAATCTGCTTTATACTTTTTCATTGTTTTTAATGTGCGAAGTCCTATTGTCGGAATATCAAATCTCTTATCCTGAGAAGGTTTGGAAACTTTGATTATACGAGAATTTTTCTTTGCAATTTTGCACCCTCTGATAATACATTTATCAGTTCCTTCAATAGCTTCAACCGCCATAATCATTTTATCTTTAATTACAACAGACTGCCCGATATCAAGTTTACCGGTTTCTTTTGCAAGCCAATATCCGTAGTTTACATCTTCAATTTGTTCCTGAGTCGGCTGAATTTTACCCAATACACCTGACGGTATCATTAAGTTCTTAATAAATAATGTCTGATCTAAAATTGTTACACCAATTGCTTCCAGCTCTTCAATCAGCATAAGCATAACCTTGTCATCATTAAGCCTTGCTGCTTTTTTGATAAAATCAATTGCTTTTGAGTCAAACTTCGGACGTTTTAAAATAATAGTCTTGCTGACTTTCCCAAGAAATGTCAACTGCTTTATACCTTCATCTTTTAAAACCTTTTCTATCTTTAAAGCTTCGCCGGGACAAAAAGAATAAACTTTTGAACAATATTTTTTTAATTGTTTATAATTATCACTTGATAAGGATATTGCAACAACATCCATTCCGTTTTCTTTTGCATACTGTGCCATCTTTACGGGTAAAAGTCCATCACCCGCTATTAAACCCTGTTTTTGTTCCAAAACAACAGACATT